>DATDGT010000429.1:0-10111 GCA_036521975.1 Bryobacteraceae bacterium | reverse complement strand
ATGTCACCGTGCCCCCGCCGTTTCCCGTAATATTGCCGCCCAGGTTGTTCACGGTCGTGTCGACAACCTCTCCGCCGATCGCCAGATTCTGGCCCGAGACGTTGGCCAGGATCGTGCCCTGATTCATTACCGTAAAGTTTGCACTGCCGCCGATGGTTCCCGCGCCTTGGATGGTGCTGTTGGCTCCATTCGTCAGGGTTAAACCGCCCGCCGCGCCCGTGATGGTCCCGCCGGAAAGCGTCACCGTTCCCGTTCCGTTAAGCGTCGTATTCGTGCTGAGCTCCAGCGTCGCTGCAGTGACATTGATGTTTCCGTTGTTGGTGATCGTCCCCTTGGTGAGGAGCGTTCCGCTATCGGTGTACGTCGAGCCGGCGGAAATCGTAATGGGCCCGCTGGTGGTCCCGTCCAGAGTCCCCGTTGCGCCCGCGATCGTCGAAAGGGTCCCGTTCAGCGTGCCGCCCTGGATGATCCCGTTGCCGCCCAGTTCTACCGTGCCGCCGTTGCCGGTGATGTTTCCACCGCTGTTGTTGACAGTGGCGCCGCTGATTAGCAGCGTGCCCCCATTAGTGGCTTCCAGCAGTGCGGTGTTGGCAACGCCTCCCGTCCCGTTAAGGGTCAATGTCTGGCCGGACACGTTGGCGTTGATCGTCCCCTGATTATTCACCGCCAGGCCGCCGCCATTGCCGATGGAGCCGTAGCCCGCGATAGTGCTCTGATTGGTCAGTGTCAGTCCGCCCGAGTTTTGCACGATCAGCGCCGCGCCGCCGACCGTGGTGGAGAGATTCAACACACCCGTCCCGCTCAACGTGGTGTTGCCGTTCAAGCCCAGGATGCTGTTGTTGCCTGCCGACGTGATATTGATCGTTCCGTTGTTGACGATGCTCCCCAACGTGTACAGATAGCTGTTATTGCCGTTGGTGTAGACCGCCCCCGAAGCAATCGTCAGCGCCCCGTGCGTCGAACCGTCCAGGACGACGACGGCATCCCCCGCCGCCGAGGTGGCCAGCGTGCCGTTCAACGTGCCGCCCTGGACGGTCGTGTTCGTGCCCTCCAGGAATTGATCGACGGCCCCGAGCACTATCGTTCCACCACTGTTGCCCGTCATATTGCCGCCGGAGTTGTTCACCGTGGTGTCGACAACTTCTCCGCCGATCGTCAGATTCTGGCCCGACACGTTGGCCAGAATCGTGCCTTGATTGATTACCGTAAAGCCGGCGCTGCCGCCGATCGCTCCCGCGCCTTCGATGGCGCCTTGGTTGGTGAGTGTCAGGCCGGCAGACGCGCCCGTGATCAATGCAGTTCCGGCTCCCGTAGTAGCGAGCGTCAAAACACCTCCACCGGATAGAGTGGTGCTGGCTTCCAGCTGGAAGACGCTGTTGCCGGCGCCGGCGGTGAAGTTGATCGCGCCGCCGTTGATGATCTGCGGACCGGAGACGAACAGATCGCTGCCGCTACCGATGTTCAGCGTGTTATTGGCGTCCACCTCCAGGCTGAGGACGCTGCCGTTCACTCCCGGAGTGAGACTGACAGTGGTGGGAGCCCCCGCCGTTCCATTGACGATGCAGGTATTGAGGGCGTTGGTAGGAGCGCCGTTGGACCAGTTTCCGGCCGTAGAGAAATTCTGAGTTGCCGCAAGGTCGGTCCACGAAGTGGAGTTCGCACCGAGCGAGCCGCACTGGCCGAAAATCGAACCGGCGGAAGCGAGGAAAATGAATAGGGAGAAAAGGAATGGGCGGATAGACGGACGCGCTACTGACAGCACTAGAGTATCCTCCGACGAGCTAGCGTACTGCTGGGGTCGGGCCGTGGCCTTGCATGATAGGGGCCAAAATCTATCCTCTTGGAAGTAAAGTGGAGTACTACTCCGGGTGTAAGAGGATTATTGGGAACAAAATCGGAAGCGTATCGCCCAATCCCAAAATCCTGGATTCTCAAATTGAGGTACTGGTACAGCCGCGGCAGGCTCCATTACGCCGCTTTGGGGTGGAGCAAGCTTCAGCTTCCGGCAAGGTTCAGCAACCCGGGCTTTAGCCACCATCTTGCCCAACCCGACAGCACGAAATGTAGAAGCTCTTCATGTCCGTTGCCGGCCCGCAGGGCCGTTCGGTGCTCCTTTCTCGTCCGACCGGGCGGGCTGAGCGGGGAGGCAGCCGTCAATGCGGAATATTAGGGCAGCATTATTGAGCTCTATGCGGCGCAGCCAGGCGGCCACATCTTCAGCCGAAAATTCAAAGCCATCGTCGCGAGGATCCCAGGGTTGATGGAGCGCTTCCTTGAGGTTAGCGATTTCGCCGGCTTTTATGAGGCCCTCTTTGCGGGATTCGGCGCGCTCTTTCTGAAGCTGTTTTAATTCGGCTTTGGCCTTCTCGAGGGTACGGTTGACGCGATGCTCGTAAAGAGAGAGGCGAGTGAGGAGATCGCTATGACGCTCGAGGGATTTGGCTTGGGCGAGGGCGGAATGGATGAGAGGGTCAGGGGACATTTCGGACTCCTGATCTTCTTCTCCTTCTCCGCGCACAACGGCTTCGCCTGTGGGCTCGTAGGCCGCGAGGCCGAAGAGGCTGCTTTCCATGGCGCGGATACGGTCGAGCCGCCAGTAGGTGTCGGCGATGGTCTGGACGCATTTGGATTCGAGCAGACCTTGAGGTTTTAGCTCGGTGTGGAACTCACCGCGATGCTTTTGATAGGCTGCGAGATCTTCCGAGGGGAGAACGACGGTGTGGCCGGTGAGGCCGTGACGAAGGGCGTTGAGCGATACCCGGCGCTTACCTGCGATTTGTCACGGGCCCGCGGGAATGAGCGGCGTTTTGGCGGTTGATTTCGGCGCGATCGATGGGTTTGGAAGGATTCATAAAAAGAACTCGGTAGTTTTTGCGCAGGGTAAAGGCGGCATAGGGTAATGAAGCCGGATGTGATTGAAAATCTGCGGGTTCGAGGGGTGGGGGCGGGGTGGGCCCTAAAGGCGCAGCCGACTGAAATCGTGCCCTGATACGGGTCCGGTCCAATGCAGTTCCGAAATGTAAGAACTCCAGAGCGAGGCTAAAGCCTGTCTTTCATCGATAGGGCGGTTGAAACCCGCCCTCCACCGCTAGCCACTTAGCATAGAAGGGTTCCACTGTCGCGATGCTACGATAAGGCAAACTTTTGAAGACCATGAAACCCTTCCAGTCCTACCTTGCTTTACTCTGCGTGGCTTTACTCTGCGTGGGCACCCTCGAGCCCAGCTTTGCTCAAAATCCACCCTCCCAGCCCGAGGCACTCTCCAAGCCCGAGGACCAGACGCCCCGTCTGGACAGCCAATCGCCGCACTGGTATTCGCCCTTCGTTCATAGCTACGACCCGAAAATCCTCCCGCCCATCACCATCTCGAATTCCTCGCGAATCGATTCGCTTTTGCGCGGCGGCAATCTGTACCTGTCGCTCCAGGACGCGGTCGCGCTGGCGCTGGAGAACAATATCGATATCGAAGTGCAGCGCTACGGATTTCTGATCGCCGATGAGAACGTGAAGCTGGCGCAGGCCGGCGGACTGCCGAGCACCTCGCCGGTTACTCCAGAGCCGGTGGCCGCTTCCGTCACCAGCGCTGGAGCTCCGGGCGGAGGCGCCGGACTAACGACCTTCGGAGGAGGCAACACCGTCAGCGTCGCCGGCGGCATCAATCCGTTGCTGGCGGCCGGCAGTGCCATCCCCTTCTACGACCCCCAGATTATCGGGACGCTGCAATGGGGCCACACCACCACTCCTGAACAGAACACCATTACTAGCGGAACTACCTCGCTTACCAGCCAAAACAGCATCTACAATGTCGGAGTCACGCAGGGTTTCAGCAGCGGCGCCGCGGCAACCGTCAGCTACAACAATCTGGTCCAGGACCAGAATTCGGTCCGCAACCTTCTCAACCCCTATACCACCGCGAGCGTGGGCTTGACCGTCACCCAACCGCTGCTGCAAGGTTTTGGCCTGGCTCTCAACAGGCGCAACATTCGGATCGCCAGAAACTTCCTGAAGGTCAACGACTACGTTTTCGCGCAGCAGGTGATTTCGACGGTCGCCAACGTGGTCCAGCTCTATTGGAACCTGGTGAGCTACATCGAGAACGTCGAAGTAGAGCAGCAGTCGCTGGTGTATTCCAACAAGCTGCTGGAAGACAACAAGAAGCAGGTTGAGATCGGGACGCTGGCGCCGGTAGAGGTTACGCGCGCCAATGCCGAGCTGTCCAGCGACGAACAGAATCTGCTGATCGGCCAAACCACCGTGCGGCAGCAGGAAGTGCTTCTGAAGAACGCCATCAGCCGCAACGGCATCGCCAGTCCCGAGATCGCCGAGGCGCACGTTGTCCCCACCGACCGGATTCGCGTTCCCGAAGTCGAGCCGGTCCGGCCGATGCAGGATCTGATCTCCGAAGCTCTGGACAAGCGCCCGGATCTGGCGGAAACGCGAATCCAACTGGAGAACACCAGGATCGGCATGATCGGAATCCGCGATGCCATGCGCCCCACGCTGAACATGATAGGAACTCTTTCAAATAACGCCCTCACCGGCCAGACCAATCCGCTGCTGCCCACAACCTCGGGCGTGACCACCACTACGACAGCCGCTCCGCCGGTCCTGCTCGGCGGCTACGGCAACATTCTCGCCCAGCTTGCCGGGCGGAATTTTCCCAACTACACCGCGGGCTTTCAGCTCGATATTCCCCTGCGGAACCGTGCCGCGCAGGCAAACATGGCCATCGCCCAGCTTCAAATGCGGCAAAACGAATTGGAGGTTCAAAAGTCGGTGAATCAGATCCGGCAAGACGTAAGCAACGCGCTGATCGCGATCGACCAGGCGCGCGCGCGGTACGATGCGGCGGAAAAAGCCGTGGTCCTCGAGCAGCAGTTGCTGGATGCGGAGCAGAAGAAGTACGCACTGGGAACCTCCACGCCTTTTAACGTGATTTCCGTCCAGCGCGACTTGGCGAACACGCAGCTTTCCGACGTCCAGGCGCTGACCGCCTATGGCTTGGCCAAGGTGCAGCTCGATCAGTCTTTGGGAACCGTGCTGGAGAGTAACAGGATTGAAATGGAAGAAGCGAAGACCGGCAAGGTGTCGCGGCCACCAAGTCCAATACCCGATCTGAATCGCACCGGAAACCTGAACAATGGCGGGGAAGCGCACAGGCCGCCGGGCGCGGCATCAAAAGAATGACAAGCTCGGCGGACTTGGCCGCGCCCGGCGAGTCCGTTGTGCGCGATTTTCTCCAAAGACGCCCCGTGGAGAATCGCCGGCCATGATGCAAAAGTTAGCAGACTGCCGTTACCACGTCGGTAGGATTTGCCGATATCGTGGATTAAAGCCCGGCGATTTCTTCTATTTCCCTGTATTATTAAAGACTTAGGCTTTGGCGGGCAGATTGCTTACTACTAAGCCGTATGACGATTACGGCGAAGGCTCAAGGACTTTCGGTTGCCCCTCCTTGTGTAACACCCCTTCGGTTGATCCCCTAAAAACCTCAGCAGTCCCCATTTGAACCCCCACCGATTCCTTGAGCCTTTTGCGCCTGCGAAGGGACAAGCGGGAGCTTGTCCTTTTCCCAGGGCGACAAGCAGCGAGATTTTTTGGGGGTGGACTTTAGTCCGCGCGGGACTACAGAGGTACTTGCAAAATTCGGTACGCCAATCGGAATCCGAACTGCCGAGGCGCCAAAAACCAAAATAGCCGCCGATGAACGCTGATGAACACCGATCAGACCGCTTGTTTTCAATCTGCGTTCATCTGCGTTTATCGGCGGCCTGATTCTCTTGGGCCCTCGTGAGGTGAATTGATAATTTTGCAAGCACCTCTACAGTCCCGCTTGCACAGGCTTTAGCCAGGCTTTAGCCTGTGATGGACAAGCTTTCACTTGTACAGTTCGGTATGACAAGCTTTAGCTTGTCCCGAGGCTGGGCCTCAGCCCAGGTCCGGACGGCTGCTGAAGCCTCCGTTGCAGGCTAAAACCCCGCGCGGGGTTGAAGCCCGCCCTGCATGGAGAACCCCCGAATCCGGACAATTATTCGAAATTCGTTACGCCCTGGAATCCACGGGAAGCCTGCTTCAAAAGCCAGCGAATCACACGGGTGTCATTGTAACAATAACCGACGATGTGGTTCAGAGTCGAGAAGCAATTCGGTTGGCAGGATTGCTTCATCTCGTGGAGCTGTGCCGGTTCGAACCGGTGGTTCTCCACCGTGCCCCAGTCGTAATTGGCGCTGTACATCGGGAAGCAGGGAGCGAGCGACCCATCCGTGCGGATGATCAACGTGTTCTGGCCGGCGCGGCAGTTCCATTCCTGGAGCTTGCCGCGCGCGAATTGCTTCATTTCGCTGATGCGGGCCGCGGAGTTGACCATTTTGTAGCCTTGCTTCTTCTTCTCCACCAGCCAATCGATCACCGCGTCGAATTGCGGCAAATCTTCCGGCCGCAAGAACGTGTCGTTGGTCTCGGAATGCTTGAAGCCCGGTTGCTCCATCATGGGCGATTCATTCACGTGATAGTCGGTGGCCAGGGCGTGCTCTCGCGCGATCTCGGTCAGACGCACCACATCGTCCATGTTCTTCCGTGTGATGTTGATGTTCAGGAAAACGGTGTATCCATACGAGTACTGCTTTTTCACCAGATAGTCGAAGTTCTTTCGAATAGGCGCCAGGGCCTTGGGCAAGCCCGGCTTTTCGTCCACGACATCGACGGCGAAATTAAACGTCGCCATTCCCGCATCACCCAGGCGATCGATGACGTCGGGGCGAAGCAGCCGCGCGTTCGTCGAGACATACGGCCAGAAACCTTTCTTCGAGGCGTAGTAGACCACTTTATGGGCGAATTGCGGGCGTAGCAGCGGCTCGCCTCCCTGCAGCGCCAGCACCCGGCAAGGAGTGTCGTGCAGCCAATCGATCGCCCTGCGCGCGGTGTCTTCCGTCATCCCGGGCACTCGATTGTCGAAGGCCCAGCAGTAGTGGCAATCCAGATTGCATTTCCACTCGACGAACAGATACGCAATGATGGGCTGAAAGTAGCCCGGGAGAACGCGCGATTTCATCCACGGGAACATCCAGCCGCGCATGTGCCGGTAGATCTGAGCCGGCTTAAAATGGCGCTGTCTCTTGAAGTCGTGCGGCTTGAAGTTTTCCTTTCCCAGCAGTTCCGGATATTGTGGAAATACCGGATCAGGAAGGGTTTTCGGCTCGGCCAGCGGGGCAAGACCCCGGGACGGCGATTCCGAATTTTTTAATAGATCATTAACGGAGACATCGAGGCGAAAGGAACGGCTCGCCACGGGCTGCACGCTGGTTTGCATTCCATTGGTCCTTTCTCGACTTCCTTCTCTCATTCTAAGATGCGGAAACGCCGGAAAAGTGACATCCCAAGCAAGGTATTCTTGGAGAGGCGATGTTCGAGTTCCTTTTTAAGTACCCCCAATCGGTCTATTCGCGCGGGCAATTCGCGCTGTTAGGAGCCTGGCCAAAGTGGATGCTGGCGCTGCTGATCGTGGCTGCGGCCGCGGCGCTGGCCTGGCTGATCCGCTCCAGGATGTCCGAAGCGGCGCCCACCGTGCGCGGTTGGCGCACCTGGGTGATCTGGGGCATGCAGACGCTGCTGGCGGCGCTGGTGCTGGTGCTGCTGTGGCAACCCGCGATTACCGTCGCCGAATTGAAGCCGCAGCAAAACATCGTGGCCATTCTGGTGGACGATTCGCGCAGCATGGCCATTTCCGAGGACGGTGTCACTCGCGAGGCCCAAGCCGTCAAGGCCCTTCAGAACGGCGTGTTGGACAGCCTGAATCGTTCCTTCCAAACCCGTCTTTACCGCCTCGGCAGCGGGCTCACCCGCATCGACAGCCTCAATGACGTGCAACCTGTCGCATCTTCCACTCGCCTCGGCGACGGCCTGAAGCAATTGAGCGAAGAGACTTCGGACCTGCCGATCGGCGCCGTGGTGCTGCTGAGCGACGGAGCGGATAACTCCAGCGGAATTCGCGCGGATGCGATCAGCGCGCTACGCGCTCGCCGCATTCCGGTTCACACGGTGGGCTTCGGACACGAGCGTGCCGGCCGCGACGTGGAGATCGAAGACGCCGTGGTCGCTCCACGCGCGTTGGCCGATTCGCGCCTCGCCGCGAAGATCTCTCTGCGCCAGCGCGGCTACGCGGGCGCGAAAGTCAATCTGACGGTGCGCGATATCAGCACGCCTCAGGGCAAAGTTCTCGCTGCCCGCACCGTTGCTTTAGGCCCCGAAGGCAACCTCCAGACCGAGACCTTGATGTTCGACATCGGCGGCGCGGGCGCGAAGACGTTGGAAATCGCCGCGGCGCCGCTTGCGGGTGAAGAGAACAAGGCCAACAACGCGCTGACTCGCCTGGTGAATGTCGCCCCGGATCCGCGCCACATTTTGTATCTCGAAGGCGAGCCTCGCTGGGAGTACAAGTTCATCCGCGAGGCGGAACAAGACGATCGCATGGTCCAGATCGCCTCTATCGTACGCACCAGCGAAAACAAAACCTTCCGCCAGGGGATCTCCGATCCCAAGCAGCTCGACTCGGGATTCCCCGCGCGCCCGGAGGATCTTTTCGCATATCAAGGACTGATCATAGGTTCGCTGGAAGCCGGGTATTTCAGCGCGGCTCAGCAGGAGATGATCCGCGAATTCGTGGACCGGCGCGGCGGCGGGTTGTTGTTCCTCGGCGGCCAGTTCGCGCTGGCGGATGGCGCTTGGAATTCGTCGAATTTAGCCGACCTGCTGCCCACGGTGCTGCCGCCGCATACCGGCACCTTTCACCGCGAGGCCGATCCGGCGAACGGCACGACTCACGCCACGGCGGAACTCGCGCCCGCCGGCGAGGACAGCATCGTCACGCGCCTGGTGGACGATCCCGGCGCCAACGCCGCCAAATGGAAGAAGCTGCCCTACCTGATGGACTACGAAGATCCCGGCAAGGAAAAGCCCGGCGCGGATGTTCTGGCCTACATGATCACGCCTGAGGGCCAAAAGGCGCCGTTGCTGGTTACCGAGAAATTCGGCAATGGGCGCACCGCGATCATGGCCACCGGGGGCAGTTGGCGCTGGCAGATGAGCCTGCCGCTGGGCGACACCGCTTACCATTTGTTCTGGCAGCAGCTTCTGCGGTGGTTGGTCTCGGACACTCCGGGCCGCGTGACGGCTACCGTGCCGTCTCAGATCCTGCTCGACAACGGAGCCCTGACGTTGACCGCTGAGATTCGCGATCAACAATACAACCCCGCGCCCGACGCCAAGGTGGAAGCCCATATCCTGGGTCCGAGCGGCGTCAGCGCTCTGGTGGAAATGACCCCCGTAGCCGATAGTCCCGGCCAGTTTCAAGCGGCTTGGTCCGCGCCCGCGCCGGGCGCATATCTGACCGAAGTTCTGGCCCAGCGCGCCGATCCGAACGGCGGCGGCGTAAAAGAACTGGGTCGCGATGTCCTCACCTTTGAGCGACTGGACGGCGTCGCGGAGAATTTCCACACCGAACAGAACCGCGAACTGCTGGAACATCTCGCCGCCCAAACCGGCGGGCAATATTGGAAACCATCCGATCTGGGAAAACTCCCGCGCAACATTCCGTTTTCCGAAGCCGGCGTGACGATGCGGGAGACCAAGGACCTGTGGGATTTGCCACTGGTCTTTGTGGTCCTGGTGCTCCTCCGTTTTTCCGAATGGTGGCTGCGGCGGAGATGGGGGATCGTGTAATGAAGCCGTCAGCAGCCGCTGAGGAACTCGACGCGGTTCTGCATGTCTTCGGCGGAGAGGGTCTCGACCAGTCGTGAAAGTCTTCGGATCTGTTCGCGCGGCGAATAGCGTTTCTGTTTCGCGAGAATGACCCCCGCGTGATCCCGGCCAGTGGAGGACCATTCCGTGTGAATGCGGAGAAAATCCCGCTTGTTGAATGAATAGAGAGCCCGTCCTTCCCCTGTCGCAAAGGCAAGTTGGTCCCCGTCGCCTCGCCTAAGGGTCC
Source organism: Bryobacteraceae bacterium (assembly GCA_036521975.1). Classification (GTDB taxonomy): domain Bacteria; phylum Acidobacteriota; class Terriglobia; order Bryobacterales; family Bryobacteraceae; genus Palsa-187. Next base: position 129 of record DATDGT010000429.1, on the reverse strand, counting down.
ACGCAAAATTAACTTCCACAGATTCTCACAGATTGGGTGCAATGGTGTAGTTCCACCGCGGCAATATCTTGCCGGGTTTGAGAGCGAGCGATGAGATGAGTCGGCGGTTCGGTTTGAGACCGGTGGGAT
>DATDGT010000428.1:0-43828 GCA_036521975.1 Bryobacteraceae bacterium | reverse complement strand
TGACTTTCGCCCTGACGTGATTTGGACAGGCCGTTATCGCTCAAAAGGGGGACCTCCATCTAGAGTTGGCCTCACAGCCCGAAAAACTCCAGCCGAATCAGTCCGGTTTTTTCCTGGTGTCGATTATTTTGGACAGCAGTGTCGCCGAATAGGCTATGCCGCTATAGCTGCCGCTCGGATCCTTTGCAAGCGGGATGTAGTTCTGCAGGACAGTGCCGGTGCGGGTGTCGAACACCTCGACGGCTCCGTTGCCGTCGGCCGTCGACGTACCCATGGTGAGGACGGCGGCGGTGTGAGTGGCGGCATTGGGGTTCAGCGCGACGGCCTTGGCGCGGACCCGGATGCCGAGGTTGACTTCGGTGCCGACTGGGTTGATGACCTGGCCAGAGCTGACGACCCACGAGCCGGTAGGCCACCCAATTGGCTCCGGGCCGGTGACGTAGGTCGGGTATGGGTTGGACTGAGCAATGGCGAGCGCCGCAGAGCCGAGCCCCGTAGCCAGCAGGCTGGCGAGCGGACTCAGGCGTTTGATCTTAGACTTCCTTTTTCTATTCTCTCGCAAGCTATTTCGGAAGAACTTTCGGCACATTTACGCTTCTCCTTCTTGGATTTTTTTATCGCGCAACCGGGATCGGCCTGCGACATCGGGGGCAATATCCCTCACATCGCGGTCCCAAATGTAACAGCGGCTGTTGACGGCTTCGTGATAATAGCGTAAAAATTCCCTTACACCTTTCTCACAATCCCCTTACACCTTTCTCGCAGATTGTGACGCGTGGAGCTCCCCGGTTAAGCAGGGTCTGTTTCGTGGACGTTGTCTTCGTGTGTTTCCGGTGAGGTGGGCGGCTTCAGCTCAATCACGACCGGGCGAGACCCGCGTCCCGTTCCGACCCGTCGTCGACGAGGGTGCGCAGGGGCCCCAGCCAGGGTTCGTAGCGTCGCCAGCGCGCGACGGAGCTGCGGTAGATCGGCTGCCGGGTCTGCCACTTGCTGGGGGTCTTCACAGCCCGCGGGTTGCATTCGGGGCGCAGGCACACATGGTCCCACGCCAAGCCGCAGGCCGCGATGATCCGCCGGATGACTGGTTCAGGCCCGTAGGTCAGGTCCTCGTAATCCACCTCGATGAAACGATCCGCCGGCAACACGCTCCGCCAATGGTGCATGAGCCGTTGGTAGCTGCGGAAATAGGCGACCAGTTCGGCGCCTCCCGTGGGAAACGCCAGGCCAGGATGGAAATGAGTTTGATGGATCGACAGCGCCGTGTCAATTGCAGCGCGGCGGCAATGGATGATGATTGCGCGCGGGAATGCCACGTGGATCAGCCCGGCCCATAGGAAGTTGAACGGCATCTTGTCGGTAACTCGCGCGGCCCTGGGCGCGATCGCGCGCAGCACGCCGAGATAGTCTGCCGCCGCCTTGGCGAGGAATGGCATCTCGTTCCCGGCAGCGCCGGAGCGCATCTCGTTCCCGGCAGCGCCGGAGCGCATCTCGTTCCTGGCAGCGCTGGAGCGCATCTCGTTCCTGGCAGCGCTGGAGCGCTGCCACGCCGCCCCGCGGTCGTTCCAGAAATGCAACTCGCCGCCGGCCCCGGCCTCGGGATGCATGGAGACGATCTGCTCGACGAGAGTTGTGCCGGACCGAGGCATGCCGACGATCAGCACCGGCGTCGCATCGCGGCTGCCGAGTTCGGGCGCCCGCGCGATCAATTCGGGTGTGCAACGGGCAATCAGGCGATCGACCTCGATGGAGAACGCCGCCGAGTCGAAAGGTGTAGATCCCCGGCGCACGGCATCTGCGGCGTCGAAATGCTGCATGGCCAAGGCGTAGTCGCCAAGATCGTCCGCCGCCTTGCCGATCGCGAGGTGAAGCCGCAGGCGTTGCTCCGCTTCCAGCCCCGGCGTGGCCAGGGCGGCCTCCATTCGTGGCAGCAGACCGTCGTCATCGCTCGTGACCGGGCGACACCGGACCAGATCGTAGTAGCATCCCGCCAGCAGCGGCGCGAACGCGATCGCGCGTTGGAAGCATTCGCGGGCTTCGTCGAAACGGCCGAACTCAGAGAGCAGATTGCCCAGCAGATCATGCGCCAGGGCGTTGCTCGGATCGAGCGCCAGCGTCTTTCGTAATACCAGTTCGGCTTCCTGATTGCGATCGTCGGTCAGCAGCGCCCGCGCCTTCCCCAAGCGGCCGAAGCTGGTCTTACCTCCGGTCGCCGCCGCGCGGCGGAAGCAGCCGATCGCCTCGTCGCGATGGCCCAGTGTGTAGACCAGGGCGCCGGCGCGGAACCAAGCCTCGGTCAGGGATGGTAGCAGCTCAGTAGCGCGGTCGTATGCAACGATTGCCCCGCCGATGTCGCCCAGCTTCTCCAAGGCGATTCCCAGGCGGAAATATGCATCGGCGTAGCGCGGGTTGCTGGCGAGGGCCTGCTGCAATGCGACGATGGCATCCGGTACGCGGCCAACCTCGAGGCAGGCGAGGCCGAGATCGTGCTGGATGATGGGATTGGAAGGCTGCAGCAGCGCTGCATCGCGCAACGGCGCGATCGCATCGGCTGGTCGCCCGGCCCTGAGCAGCTCAGTGGCCAAGGCCAGCAGAGGGGCCACCTCCTGCGGCGCGGCTGGGTTTGGAGACTGGGACATCGCGAGAACCTCGCTCGGAGCCTCTGTAGCGTGGCCACCGGACTCGCCAGCGCCAGCGCAAATTGTCACCGTATCATGATCTGCCAACCAAGGAGAATTTCGCCACAGACCATTTTGCACGCGATCGAACGGCCGTCAGCGGCCATTCAGGCTGATATCCAATTTCGAACGGCGGCTTCAGGACGCGTCGGCTGGCTGATCGGACACTTAGTGGACTCTCAGGGTTATCCTGGACGAATCAAGCGATGACAACTGTTGTCAGCAGGCGATGTCACAAGCTTGCGCTGTTTTTCTGCCTGCCCCGAACCTCGAAACTTGTCAGGCACGGTCGAACGAGTACACGGGCTAACCTGAAGTAGGTCCTGTGACACTGCAATCAGCGACTGCAGCGCAGCCAGGTAAATCCTCAATAATGGTCGTTGTGTTTAGCGGTCAAATCGCCAGTGAGCGGATGGTCGGCCACGCTTCCAGAGGTCGGCCTTTTCACGATGCCGGCTCGATTCCAATCGCATCGCCCGTCCAGCGCGAAGCCTGAGCGATGTATGCGCATTCATTGGCTCCAGGTGTTAACATACCGTCGATACCCTATCGGGAGATCTATCTATGACTATTCGCCTACTTGTGCTCGTTACGGCCGCCACGACGGCCTGGTGTCAAGGGGGACGCGGCGGGCCGCAGAACCGCGAAGCGCCCGTGACGCCCGTTCCTTTTGAGCGGATTCTTCGCGCCAATCAGGAGCCGCAAAACTGGTTGACGTATTCGGGCAACCTCAATAGCCAGCGCCACAGTGCCCTTACTCAGATCAGCCCGGCCAATGCCGGGGATCTTACCCTGAAGTGGGTTTTCCAATCGCGCTCGCTCGACAAACAGGAAGTCAGCCCGCTCGTAGTGGACGGAGTGATGTACACCATTCAAAGTCCTAACGATGTGATCGCGCTGGACGCCGGCACGGGCAAGATGATTTGGCAATACTTCCATAAGCCCGCGGGAGGCACGCGAAATCCCTGTTGCGGCAATCTGACGCGCGGCGTGGCGATTCTCGGCGACAAACTGTTTCTGGCCTCGCTCGATGCGAAAATGATCGCGCTCGACGCGAAAACCGGGAAGGAGTTATGGAGTACGCAGGTCGCCGACTATACACAACAGTATGCGATGACTGTCGCGCCCATAGTGGTCAAAGATAAGGTGATCGCCGGCGTGGCGGGTGGAGAGCATGGCATCCGCGGTTTTCTGGCCGCCTTCGACGTGAACACCGGGAAAGAGGTCTGGCGCTTCAACACCGTCCCTGGCCCCGGCGAGGCCGGTTATCAGACGTGGCTGGGCAAAGACGGCAAGCCCAACGACTCTTATCTGCACGGCGGAGCGCCCATTTGGGTTACCGGCTCCTATGACCCGGCTACGAACCTCACCATGTGGGGCACAGGGAATGCGGGACCGGACTATAACGGCGATAATCGCCGCGGAGACAATCTGTACAGCTCGTCGGTGGTCGCCCTCGATGCGGATACAGGGAAACTGAAGTGGTATTACCAGTTCTCTCCGCACGACGAATTCGATTGGGATGCGACACAGGTTCCAGTGCTGGCCGATATCAATTTCCGGGGCAGCCCACGGAAAGTGATGATGTGGGCGAATCGCAACGGTGTGTTTTATGTGCTTGACCGTACGAATGGTCAATTCTTGTTGGGTAAGTCTTTTGTCAAGACAAACTGGCTTACCGGCTTCGACGAAAAGGGCCGGCCGATGCGCGCTCCCGGCGTTCTGCCGACCGCGGAAGGAACTTTGGTGTATCCAGGAAACCAGGGTGGAACAAATTGGTACAACCCGTCATTTAGTCCGGCGACGGGCTTGTTTTACATCCCCGCCTGGGAGAACAGCTCCAGTATCTACCGCAAAGGCGAACAACCTCCCGAATTCGAAGATGGCAAGAACTTCACGGGACAGGGACCGGGCCGGGGAGGGACAAGCGATGACGTATTCGGCTCGATCATTGCGATGGATCCAAATACCGGCGAGCGTAAGTGGGCGTTCCGGTTGTCTGCTCCCTCACCGGAAGGCGGGGTGCTAACGACCGCTTCGAACGTGTTGTTTGCCGGCGGGCGCGACGGACAATTCGTCGCGTTGGACGCTCGCGAGGGCAAGCTGTTGTGGGAGACAAACCTTGGACCATCCGTTTCTGCCGGTCCCATCACGTACCAAGTCAACGGAAAGCAGTACGTAAGCATCCAGTGCGGGAGCGCGTTGTACACGTTCACGTTACGATAACCAAGCCCTGAGCCTGCGGTTGGCTTTCGCGCGCAGCGCTGCTGCGTTAGACAAGCTGAAGCTTGATCCTCACAGGCTAAAGCCTGTACTATACTACTAACCATAGAAATCTTTGCGTGCCGCGACGATTTTGGAGGGTGGACTTTAGAGGTACTTGCAAAATTATCAATTCACCTCACGAGGGCCCAAGAGAATCAGGCCGCTGATAAACGCAGATGAACGCAGATTGAAAACAAACGGTCTGATCAGCGTTCATCGGCGGCTATTTTGGTTTTTGGCGCCTCGGCAGTTCGGATTCCGATTGGCGTACCGAATTTTGCAGGTATCTCTTGAGTCCGCGCGGGACTTGAGTCCCGCTGGGGAAGCGAGGCTAAAGCCTCGCGCGGGCTCAAGCCCGCCCTCCATGGTGTGTTTGCGGCGAAGGCCCTGATACGGGTCCGGTCCAATGCAGTCCCAAAATGTTGCTGTGTGCAAGCGGCCTTTCATACAAAAGGATTCGCTGATAGCAGCGATAAAAACTTTCTCTTGGCAAATTCCGGGCGTTTCGTGCGATGTTAGATAAACCGCATACGTGCACCACGCCGTGTACGAAACAGGGGTGATCGCGGCGCGGACACTGGCCAATCTCCCGCGATCGCAGAAACAGGAGAATGCCATGAAAATCTATTCAACGATCGTTCTTTGCGGATTAGCCTCGTTTTGTTATTCGCAAAGCACTCCGGCTACGCCGCCGGCGGGCGCACCTGCCGCGGCAGCGGATCCAAATCAGGCCGCAGCGGCACCCTCGGCTCCGGCGGCCCTCCCCACGCCCTCGATCACCGGCCCAATACAGGGGCTTCCTCCCGCCGTCTTCGACGCCGGGCCGTTCGGCAAGATCGCGGTGAACGGCATCCTCGACGGGCTTGGCATGTGGCAGGGTGATCACGTACCGGGCGACAGCAACAGCCAAGCGGCTCTGAGCAATGGACAGGTGTTCATTCAAAAGACGGATGGGTGGTTTCAGTTCTATTTGCAGGCCGGCGCTTATACGATTCCCGCGTTGGCGACTCCCTTCCTGTCGACGCAAAAGACGGTGAGCGATTTATACGGCCCTCTGCCGACCGCTTTCCTGAAACTTCAGGCTGGGAAAAATACGTCGATCGAAATCGGTGAGTTGCCCACTTTAATCGGCGCCGAGTACACGTTCAGCTTCGAAAACGTCAATATCGAGCGCGGTCTGTTATGGAATCAGGAGAATGCGATCAATCGCGGCATCCAGGTCAATCAAACGATGGGAAAATTCACGGCTTCCGTCAGTTGGAACGACGGCTTCTATTCCGACCGGTACACGTGGTTGTCGGGGGCGCTCGCCTATGCCAACGGACCTCATAGCGTGTCTTTCGTGGCGGGTGGAAACCTAGGGCAGACAGCCTTCCAGACCTATGCCACTCCGGTCCAAAACAACGGAGCTATCTACAACTGGATCTATACCTATTCGAAGGGCTCCTGGATTATCCAGCCCTATGTTCAGTACACCGACGTGCCGACGAATCAGAAGATCGGTGTGATTAAAGGCGCATCCACCACGGGCGGCGCGATTCTGCTTAGTCATGCATTCAGCCACGGATTCTCGCTGGCGGGACGCTGGGAATATATCAGCAGCTCGGGCAGCCCGGCACAACAAGCCGTCAATCTTATGTTCGGTCCGGGCAGCTCCGGGACATCGGTCACGGTGACCCCGACGTTCCAGTACGGAGGCTTCTTCTTGCGTGGAGACTTGGCCTGGGTCCACGCCATGAACTACACACCGGGCGACGTATTCGGCTCCACGGGCAGGAACGACAATCAACCGCGAGCGGTTGCGGAAATCGGATTCCTGTTTGGCAACAACATAATGGAGAAGAAGCCGTAGAAGGCGCAACCGGCTGCCCCAATAGAGGGCAATAGGGGCATGCGTCCGGATAATCATTCCGTAGCGCAGCGAACTCCCACGTTGATGTGAAATTTCAACGCAACGCCGGTACGCGACGACGGATGGATGAAAGTGCCGGCATCGTACCACGCGCCGCCGCGAATCGTCCGATATGGCGTTTTGCCGGGTCCGCGTGGATTCCGCTGATCGCCGATCGTGTAGCTGGGAGCAAACCAGTCCCCAACCCACTCCCAGACATTCCCGAGTGTGTCGTACAAGCCTAATGGGTTCGGGCTCTTTTGTCCGACTTCGTGTGGGTGACCATCGCTGTTCTCGGCGAACCAAGCTATCGAGGGGAGATCTCTGGAGTCCGCGCCTTGTTTCTTCCCTCCCCGCGCTGCGAACTCCCACTCCGCTTCGGTCGGCAGCCGGCCGCCGATCGCTTTGCAATAGCCCGCCGCCTCCTCCCATTCCAAGTTCTCAGCGGGCAATTTGTCGCCCTCGAAGCGGCTCGGATTTGTTCCTGTGACGCGCCTGTAGGCTTCCTGCGTCACCTCCGTCTGGCCAATCCAGATACCCTTTGAGATGGTTACGCGATGAGCCGGCCTTTCTAGATCCGTACACGCTACGCCCTGCGTCTCGGAACAGCCCATCGTGAACACTCCCTTGCCGGTCCAGATGTACGTGAGGCCATCTCTTGGGTTGATTCGCTTATCACCTGGAAGGGGCCCGGCCGCCCGAACGCCGTTAGGGTCAATGGCTGAACCCATCAATGCAGCTGCCGCCACCATAGCCGATATGCAGATCCGCGTTTTCCGGTGCGGCGGAAAAGCGCCGGGATGGATCTTCGCTCGCATCACTACAGTATGCCAAGGCACTCTCACGCTTTGTCGGCGCCATCCGATGGCCCGACCACCCAGAATCTTTCACCAGGACGCGCCGCAAGTGGTGATGTACTCTAATTCAAGGTACCCAATCCTCTAGGCGGCGTCCAACACATCATGAAGAATTTCGCTGAGTCGGTTCGCAATTTCATCCACTCGTGGACGGTCAACATAGTGATTTTGTTGTTCGGAACTACCACGCTGGTGCAGGCGTTCATCGTGCCGACACCGTCGATGGATACTACGGTTCAAGTGGGAGATCATCTGTTGGTGGACAAGCTCTCCTACGCGCCGGAAGGACCGGTCACAAAACATCTGCTGCCGTACACGCCAGTGAAGCGCGGCGATATTATCGTGTTTCGCTATCCATCCGATATTTCGGAGAATTACGTGAAGCGCGTGATCGGCGTGCCCGGCGATCGTATTCATCTGGTGAACAAAGTCGTCTACTTGAATGGCCATGCGTTGACCGAGCCCTACGTTGAGCACATCTTCCCGAACATCCAGCCCTACCGCGACAATTTCCCAAACGCGGCGCCGACACCCGACGAGCCGGTGCAGGAACGTGCCTTACAAATGATCGCGGACCACGTCTCGAACGGCGATCTGGTAGTGCCCCCGGAGAGTTATTTCGCGATGGGGGATAACCGCGACGACTCTCTCGATAGCCGTTACTGGGGATTCGTGCCTAGGGAAAACATCATCGGAAAGCCGCTGCTCATTTTCTGGTCCTACGACGCGCCCGAACAGGATCTGGAGCATTTCACCGCGAATCACTTCATCGATCTGGCGAAGAATTTCTTCGTGAAAACGCGGTGGGACCGTGAATTGAAGTTGGTGCGCGGGTATCCGATTCAGTAGGAGCACAGAGCTCCCTTAGGCCCACCCGGTGCAGGCGGCCTGGGAGGCCGCCGCAGGCCGAGGGCCTGCCCCACCGGAAGCCGCAAATACGTTTGCCACCGTCTTACAGCCGCGTGGTTTCGGCTTCCGATTCCAGCGCGACTGGAACCAGCTTCCCTTCGCGGATATAGTAGTCGGCGCCGCGCCAGCGGATGCTGCGGCGCGGGAAACTGAGCAGCCAGATCGTGAAAGCGAGCATGTCCCACAGCGGCAGCAGAGGCATCAGCGGCCAGATGCCCCGCTGCTTCAGGCCGTGGATGCCGATCATCCACATTAGGGCGGCGCGCAAGAAACAGTACGTTCCCAGATAGGCGAACGCGACGGTCGCAGAAGGGTCGAGCGCGATGGCCGCGAGTGACCACGGGAGTCCGTGCGTGAGCAGCAATCCTAAGTGGCCGGACGGTCGCATATGCCGCATCACCACGAGCCAGCGCAGGCGCTTATGCAGCAGCGCGCGCATGGAGTGATAGTCCGGCACCGTCGCGATGACGTAGGGCAACAAGACCACTTCGTAACCCTGTTCGGCGATCAGGCGGCCGACCAGGAGGTCGTCGGCGGGCTGGTTCTCGAGGGATGCATAGCTTCCAAATCTCGCCAGGCACGCCCGCGTGGTGGCGATGGTGGGGCCGAGTGCGAATTTGACTCCCTCGAGTTGCCAGGCCGTCAGCACGCCGGCGTAAAAATCGGACATCATGCCGACGGTCTGAAGACGATCCGCGAACGTGGCGATGGCCGCGGGCGCGTAGAAGCACGTGACCGCGCCGACGCGAGGGTGGCGAAGCGGCTGAACCACCCGCCGGAGGTAATCCGGCTGGACGCGCACGTCGCTATCGCTAATCACCACAACCTCATGCCTGGCCTCGCTCACCAGGCGCGCAAGCTTGGCGACCTTGTCATTCGCCGCCACGCGTCCGGACCCATAAAGGACGCGAATCGGCTTTTCGGGAAAATCCGCGGTGAGCCGGGCGACTGCGGAAATCACTTCTTCGTCGTCTGAATCGATACAAAATACCAGTTCATAGGCGGGATAATCCAAGCGGCAGAAGCTCGCGAGATTCTGATAGGCGTCCGGATCGAGGCCGCGAATGGGCTTCAGAATGCTCACTGGCGGCGTAAAGGCGGGCTCCTGGGCCGGCGCCGGCCGGCGAAAATAGCGCCATGCGCTATAAATCGCTATTAAATAATAAATGAAAGGAATGACTGCAGCGGCCAATATTAGCTTGGCGATCATGGTCCGCCCGGCAAGCGCACAGCGAATGCGTTGTCCGCGTTAAGCAAAGATTGATTCGTCAGCAAGAGTTTTCCGCCGCTTTCCGCGACCACGTTGATGCGTTCGCGACCGGCCAAGGCTTCGAGGCGCGGCAGAGCGGAACGGCTGGCGACCAGATAATAACGATCAAGCCCGCTCCACAACCGCTTCCATTGCTGGTCGTCGATAAAGACGTCCGGCGCCCCAGGCGCGTAGGAGCCGTAGACCAGATTGTTGATCCGGCCATTCAGAAGGAGAGCATTTTTATTGGTGTAGAAGAAAATCGAAGAAAAGGTGTAATAGTGATGGTCCACAACCAGCTTGCCTGGGGGAGCGCTCAAAAGAGCCTGGGCCAGCGGACGCGAGGACATGAAAGGATCGAACGCTACCAGGGCCATCCGGGCGGCTTGAAAAAACAGGACGGCCATGGCTGCTGCACAGAGAAATGCCTTCCTTCCCACCGCTCGCATTGTCCCAACCGCGCCCACCAGGCAAGCGACCAGGGCCATGAACAGCGGCGCGCGGAGGTAGGCCAGCGACCGGAAGGTCAAATCCTCGATGTGGCCGAGAGACAGCGTATACGCGGCGGGATGAAGGTTCAGCGCCTGGGAAATGTCGCCGGGAGCGGGCAAATTCCTCACCCGGAACCAAAGGGCCATCGCGATCAACGCGGCCGAAAACAGGATCGCGCTGAGCGTACGAGTTCCGCGCCGGATCCAATCGCCTCCCGCGGCCATGGAGCAGCCAGTCAAAAGAGCGAGCGCCGGATAGATCGGCATGGAGTAGTATTCCTGAGTGGTGGAGAACGTGAAGAAGATCAGGACGAAGCCAATCCAGCACAGCGCCAGCAGACGCGCGCAGCCGGCGCGATCCACGGGCCGGAAGGAAAGCTTGGCTTTCCCAAAAAATGCGGCCGGTAAATAGACGCTCCAGGGAAACAGCCAAACCAGATGCAGCAGCCAGAAGTAGAGGCGCGGGACGGTGTTGTAATCGCGCGGGTAACGCAGATTCAGGAATCGCAGAAGCTGTTCGTTTATGAAATAAAACCAGAGGAAGCCATGATATTGGCCCGGAATGCTCTGAAACGACAAGTCGAAATAAGGCGGATTTCGAAGCGCGGCCAACACATGCCAGGGAGCGGCGATGACCAGAATCAGGACCATCCCTCCCACTGGATGCAGACGTCGCCAAATCTTGCGTTCGAATAAATGCCGCGTGACGGCGAGATAGACCAAGGACGCGGCTAACGGAAATACAACTCCGATCAGGCTCTTCAGCAAAAGACTCACGCCCAGACTGGCGGCCCAGAGAAAAGCCCAAAGCCGCGGACGCGGCTCCCATTCGTCAATGGCGCGAAGGAAGGCCCACATCGACAGCGTTATCGCGGCGGTGAGCATCACGTCGGGAATGAGGATTCGCGTGAAAAGAAACAAACCGAAACAGGTGGAGATGCATAAGCCGGCGTAAAATCCGGCTTTTCTCCCGAAAGCCCAGGTCCCGAAGGCGGTGGTGAGCCATGCCAGTGCGAGGGCGGAGAGTACGACCGGAATTCTTGCGACCCAGTCATAGGATCCAAAAAGCTTGAAGCAAATCGCCATCAACCAGTAGATCAGCGGCGCTTTTTCGAGGTAGGGAATGCCGTCCAGACGGGCAGTGACCCAATCGCCCGACTGGAGCATGTTGCGCGCGATCTGCGCCTGGACGGCGTCCACGTCGTCCATGAGGGAAGGCGGAGACAGCATGCAGCCGACGTAAACCGCTGCTGCGAACAGCAGGACGATCAGATAGAGCTTAGGACCTTTTCCGAAATCCGGGCCGCCTGAGTAAGCGGAGCGGTTTGAATTTTCCATCTTTTTATCCAAAGGAATAAGGTCAACAACCCCCACAAATGATAGCCAACATTGGCCCGGCGCCGCTGGTGCGCCTCGACCAGTTCCTGAATGAACGAAAACCGGAAAAAATCGGAATGCGCCGCGGCAGCATCGGCCATAGTATCCATCAGCAGAGGTCGAAGCGGACCGCGAAGCATTTCATGCGCGGGAATGTCGAAGCCGATTTTCTTTCGCGCGAGGATGCGAGGAGGGAGCTTCGCGCGCATCAGCTCTTTCAAGACGACTTTCTGGCGCGATCCGCGGATTCGCAACTCGGCGGGAAGAGCCGCGGCGAATTCCACTATACGGTGATCGAGAAAAGGAGGCCGCACTTCGAGCGCATGCGCCATGCTCATGCGGTCGGACTTGACGAGAATATCGTCCGGCAGAAAATACTTTTGATCGAACCACAGATAAGCGGCGAGATGGTCACCCGCCGCGGCCAATTCGGCTAGAGCGTCATCCAGCGCGCGGGGCAGACGCTCCCGCGTCAGCCGGGATTTTTGGTTATCGGAAAAAGTTCCGTTCCAATATGTGTGGGCGCGCTCCGGGCGCATCCGGCAGCCTTCGAGAAACCGCTTGGCTTTGTATTCCAATCCGATCTTCTCGTCCGAAACGGGCCAGTGGCGTATCGCGGCCTCCAGAAGACCGAGAACCGGGGAGGGCCAGCGGCGAGCGGCTCGCGCCAACAGGCTCGCGCGATGAGTCAAATAGCCGCCGAACAATTCATCGGCGCCTTCGCCGCTGAGGGCGACGGTGACGTGGCTCCGGGTCAGCTTCGAGAGCAGCCATACCGGGACTGCGCCTGCGTCCGCGCTGGGCTCGTCGGAATAGTATGCGAACTGCTCGATCGCATCCGCGAGGCCGGGTTCGTCGGAAATATCCAGTTGGTGGTGCTCGGCACCATAGCGCTCGACCACTTCACGGATATACGAGCTCTCGTCGAAGCTTCGGCCGCGAAAGGAAACGGAGAACGTTTTCAGACGCTGGGACGAAGCTTCGGAAGCATAATGCAGCAGAGTGGAGGAATCGACGCCGCCGCTCAGCCAGATGCCCAGAGGCACATCTGCGGCGAGATGCTCGGCGACGCATTGCCGCAGCAGATGGTCCAATTCCTCGCACGCCTCGTACTGATCTTGCTTGCGCTCCCGCGGGAAAGGAAGTTCCCAATACCCTTCCGTTTGGACGGAGCCGTCGCGCCATTCAAGCCAATGGCCGGGACGCACCTTCTCGATCCCTTCCACCAGGGTCCAGGGACAGGGGACGTAGTTGAGGGCAAGATAAGTATCGAGACCGCTCAAGCTCAAACGGCGTTCAACTTCGGGATGGACGAAAATGGCCTTGAGTTCGGAGCCGAAATACAATTCCTCGCCCCGCCGCGCGAAATACAGCGGCTTGATTCCCATGCGGTCGCGCGCGAGCACCAGCCGCGAATCGCGCTCGCTCCACAAGGCTACGGCGAACATGCCCCGAAACCGCGCGAAGCAGCCGGTATCCCACTCCAGAAAAGCTTGAAGAACGGTTTCAGTGTCGCTGTGGGTATGAAAGCGGCGGCCGCGGGACTCTAATTCGCGGCGCAATTCCAGATGGTTATAGATTTCTCCGTTGAAGGCGATGACCGCGCCGGAGGTTGGGTCGACGATGGGTTGATCGCCGCCTTCGAGATCGATGATCTTCAGCCGGGCCGCGCCGAGCGAGGCGATTCTCGATTCGAAAACGCCCTGCTGATCCGGTCCGCGATGAATTAACGACCCCACGGCCTCGCGGATGCGAGCGGGAGGGAGAGAACGCCGGCGCGTGGTAAACCCCGCGATGCCGCACATGTCAGGTCGAGGGGCGGACCGAAGTCCGCCGCAGGCTAAAGCCTGCCCCACTCAACTTTTGCTCCCCGACGCCGTCACAGCCCGCGGCGCGGGAGTTCGTGAGCGCCGGTTTCGCGGGTTTTTCCAATTGACCTGCGGCAGGAAAAGCGAGATATCCACGCGATCCCGATACCTCACTGCGATATTCAGGAGCGAGTCCAGCAGCGATTCGTTCAGATAATGAGGACGTAAACCTAAGTCTATCAGTTTCGAATGCTTAGCGTGATAGTAATGCTGCTCCGCCTCTACGCGGGGACTGGGAAGGTGGTCGATCTCCACCTCAAGGCCCATCTTCTGCCCCGCGGCTTGCACCATGAGCGCCAGATCCATCACGGAAAACTGCTCTGTAAACTGATTGAACACGCGACATTCGCCGGAGGGTGGGGGATTGAGGCACGCCAGCTCGATGCACCGTACGGTATCGCGAATATTCAGGAATCCGCGAGTCTGCCCGCCTTTTCCATACACCGTAAGAGGATGGCCGGTGGCCGCCTGCACGCAGAAGCGATTGAGAACCGTGCCAAAAACATCGTCATAATCGAGGCGATTGATGAGCGCTTCGTCCAGCGCCGTTTCGTCGGTGACCGTTCCATACACGACGCCTTGATTCAGATCCGTGGCGCGGACGCCCCAAATCTTGCAAGCGAACATCATGTTGTGGCTGTCGTGGACCTTCGACAGGTGATAGAAGGAACCGGGTTGTTTGGGGAACGGCAGCACGTCGCTGCGGCCATTATGTTCGATGCGAATGTATCCTTCCTCTATATCGATGTTGGGGGTGCCGTATTCGCCCATGGTGCCGAGCTTGATCAAGTGGCAATCGGGCTGGAATTCGCGAATCGCGAACAGGACGTTCAATGTCCCGACCACGTTGTTGACTTGCGTGAACACGGCGTGGTCCCGATCGATCATCGAATAGGGCGCGGCGCGCTGTTCGGCGAAATGAATCACGGCGGCGGGCTGGAACTCCCCGAACACCGAAGAAAGAAAGGTGTAGTCGGTGACGTCGCCAACGAACAGCTCTATGGATTTTCCCGTCAGCTCCTCCCAAACGCGGAGACGCTCGTGAAGGGGCTGAATGGGAGTCAGCGTTTGCGCGCCGAGCTCGAAATCCCACTGCCTCCGCAAGAAATTATCGACGATAGCGACCTCGTGGCCTCGCCGCGATAAATAAAGGGCGGTGGCCCAACCGCAATAGCCATCGCCTCCCAAGACGCAAATCTTCATGCAACTCGCCTCTTCCTCTGTAAATTGATTTTCGACAAGCAAGAAAGGAAACCGTTTCTACCAACTGCGCGGTTTACGGGCTGGCTTCCGCCTAATGACACCAACGCCCCTGCTAATGACACCCCACTTAAGGATGGTGAAGCGAGAGCCGCGGTTACAGCCGGCTGAATCTTGACGCTCGAGCGTGCCTTTTGGCCTTTTCTCGCTCGGCTGGAAGGCATATGCGCCGGGACCGCGCGCCGACCACGACCGCCCCCGGCCCAGAGGGCACCCCGTCGCGGCTCGTTTTGAAGGCTTCGCCGAATGTCCAGCCATTCTCTGGACACTACACTAGCGAGAGTAGATCACGCGAGTTTCACAGATGTGATCTTCCAGGGCCCGTTTCTGCGAATCAAAGCCGGCGATGATGAATCCGATCATCAAGGTGAGATAACTAAGCCAAACAGCGAAATAACGGCCTGCCGCCAACGCCGGGGTGATCGGCCCGCCATCGGCCCGGATCACCTTTAGCCCGAAAACCATCTTTCCGGGGGTCGCGCCGCGCGTGGAAAGAAAGAAAACCTCGTAGGCGAGTCCTATGGCGATTCCGATAAAGAACGATAAGCCGAAAAAGCCCATGATCCCCGGAAGAGCGGCGATCACGTCCTCCGGGTTGCCGTTACGCAAGCCGGCGAAGGATCCCAGACCAAAGATCGCCACGAGCGGAAGGCGGATGATCGCGCTTGTCGCTCCAAGGATGATGCCGTCGATGAATCGCGCGACAAACCGGATCCAGAAGCCGCCGTAGTGGGGCGCAGCGGGAACCACCGACGCCGGCGCCGCGTAAGCCGCCGTAGTGGGTGCGAAAGGCGGCGGCGCGGCACGTGTCCCCCGGACGGACGCATGCGGTTGCCAACCGGACATCCCCTCGTTCCACACCAACGTGTCGTCTCGAACCACGCCCTGCGTGACAAGTTGGTCCAGCGATGTGTCATCCACGGGACCTTTCTGCCGCCCCGCTTCCGCGTAATACCAATTCATCCGTGGTTCCTCCTAGCAACAATCCATGGGGCGCGCCCCCAAAAAGGGCGCCCCCCCGCGATGCTCTTGCAGCCGGAATGCTCTAGTGTACTCCATTCCGCGCGGGTTTCCCGTAAGGAATCAAAGCTTTCGAGCCGGGCCCAGACGGCACCCCGTTAGTAAGCGGTATGCAGTACAGCACGCTAGCGGCGCTCCCGCCCCTCGTGACGCCCACCCCGGTAATGGTACACTCATCCCTGAGCCCCATGGCAGTTAATTTAGTCGTGCAGGCGCTGTGGTATTTGAACATCGCCGCTTCGGCGGTGCTGTTTGTCCGCCTTTATTTTCAGCGGCTGGCGGGAATTTATCCGTTTCTTATCGCGTATCTCCTCGCGCAATCCATCGAACAGGTCCTGGAGCTGGCGCTCGGCCGGGGCCGGCACCTCAATACGTACGCGCGGATCTACTTTGCCGGACAAGGGGTGAAGGTCCTCTTGGCGATTCTGGTAGTACTAGAACTGTTCTATCGGGCTCTTGCCGACAAACCGGCCCTCGCCAGGTTTGGACGCCGCATGCTGGCCTATACATTCTCACTGGCCGTGGGAATTGGTTTGGTGAACCTGCTGTTGGATGCGGGCGCGGCATCGGGCGGCTACCCAATTTTGATGCGGTTCTTGCGGCTAGAGCGAAGCCTCGATCTGGTCGCCTTCGTTCTTCTGATCGTCATGAGTGGATTTCTCCTGTGGTTCCCGGTACGCGCGCACCGCAACGCGGTTTACTGGCTCGCGGGATTCATGATCTACTCGTTTTTCCGCTGGACTGGGCTGTTGCTCACTAATCTCTGGCCGCCCAAGCTCTGGCCGCAATTCAACCAAAACCTCAACGTCGTGATGCTGACCGTAACGCTCGTGTGCCTGACCGGGTGGACGCTTTTGCTCAAGCCAGAGGGCGAAAAAGAGACCGTGGTCACGGGCCACTCCTGGAATCCCGACCAGGCGGAGCGCCTCACGGTTCAGTTGAATGCGATCAATTCCCGGTTGGCTCGTTTGGCTCGTTCCTCGTAATTGCCTGCAATTTCTCTAAATTTTGGCGTTGCTTTTTTCGCCGAATTCTAGTATGCTGGAGCGGAAATCGAAGGAGGGGCTACCGGAATGACTGAATTGCTTGCAGTAAGCGCGATCGCTGCCGCGGCGTCGTCCGTGGCGGGCATGGGAATTTGGTCCTGGACCCGCCTGTACCCCCGGCGGAATTCCCGCAGTGTTTGCAACGAGTTTTCCATGGAGCGCTACGAGCCAATGGCTCGCCTGCTGGCGCGGGAGGATGTGGAGTTTTTACGTGACGCAGTGGGCACACGAATGGCCGCTCGCTGGGCGCGATCTCGCCGTCGCATTTTCCGCCTCTATTTGCGCGATTTGGCTTCCGACTTTGGCCGCCTTCACGCAGAAGCCCGCGCCTTGGTCGCCGAGTCGCCAGAGCAATACACCCACCTTGTGGGGGTGCTCATGCGCCAACAAATCACCTTCCTTCGGGCGATAGCGGAAATAGAGATTCGGCTGGCGCTGAGCCCGTTTGGATTGGCGCAGGTTGATCCTCGCAAGCTTATCGAGGCGATTGAGGCGATGCGGCTGGAGTTGGAACGTTCGGTGAATTTGGCTGGCGCACCGGCTTAAACCAAGTCTTACAACCGCAATTCGTAGCCCTTGAGACGCAGAGATTCGATCACGCAGGATCGGATTGCGCCGGCTTCTTCCAAGGTGAGCGTCCGGTCGGACGCGCCGACCGTCAGCCGGTACGACAAGCTGCGGCGGCCATCCGGCAGCACAAAATCGCGGAGGAAAGTAATCGAGAGAAGATCGGCGCCTGCACGGGCCAATTGATCTTGCACATCCTGGATCAGCGCGCGCGGAGCGGCTACCACCGACAAATCGAACGCGCTCGCGGGAAAGCGCCGCAGCGGTCGATAGCTTAGCGCGCGCGGCTGCAAGTTTTCCAGCAACGCCAGATCGAGATCCAACGCGGCGGCGCGGCCGCTCTCCACCATCCGCGGATGAAATTCGAATAAGCGGCCCACGCACGTCTCGCCGCATATCACGTCGGCGGCGCGGAAAGGATGCTCGTATGTTTTCGTCTCTCCGGAGGGCCGCGCCTGGACGCCAGGCAGAAGACATTCCGACAAACGCTTGAGCTCCATCAGAGCGGCCGCGCCATCGTCTTTGGAATAAATCGCCGCGGTTAAATGCGGCGTTTCCTTCTCGGGCGCGATCTCATTACCTATTTCAAATAACCGAAAAGCGTCGAAATGGCGCGCATTGTCGCGGACATTCTTCCAAATTCCCGGAACGAGGGTGCGGCGCAAAAGATTCTGATCGGCCGCGATGGGATTGGCGACTCCCACGTGCCCGGCCGGATCGAGACCGAACACACGCACCATGTCGTCGCTGATGAACGAGTAATTCTTGACTTCCGTGAACCCTTGCGCGGCGGCCATCTCACGCACACGATGCTGAAACTCGCGCGCCGGATTCGCCGGGGGTACGCGAGCCGGCGCGAGCGGCGCCACAGGGGTGATGGAGTCATAGCCCATCATCCGCCCGACTTCCTCAACCAGATCGTCCTTGATGGAGATATCCTTGGTGGCGCGCCAGCTTGGGACAAACACGGAAAATGTTTGCGCATCGAATCTTTGCGCTTCGGGGGGCTCGACACGGAATTCGAGCGATTCGAGAATGGAACGGACCTGTGCAGCGGGGACGACCCGCCCCAATTTCCGGCCCAACCAATCGACCGGCAGAACAATCGGCGGAATCGCGGGCAGCGGACGGTAGGCGTCCGTGACTCCCCCAGCGAGCCGGATGCCGGGCGACACCTGCTCCAGCAACTCCCAGGCGCGCTGCAGGCCCCGGATGGTGTTCACCGGATCCTGCGCTTTCTCAAACCGCATGGAGGCGTCCGTGCGGAGTTTCAAGCGCGCCGAGGTTTTGCGGACGCTGGAGGCATTGAAATTCGCGCTCTCCAGCACGATTCGGCTGGTGGTCTCCGAGATGGCGCTTGCGGCGCCTCCAATCACTCCGGCGATGGCCACCGCGCCCGCCGCGTCGGCAATGACCAGATTAGAGGAATCCAGATCGTAAGTTTCCCCGTTGAGCGCGGCGATCCGTTCGCCGGGCAGCGCCGGGCGTACGACAATACCGCCGCGCAACTTAGCCGCATCGAAGGCGTGCATGGGCTGCGCGATTTCGGCCATCACGAAATTCGTCACATCCACCACGTTGTTAATGGCGTTCAAACCTACCGATTCGAGCCGTTGAACTATCCAAGGCGGAGAGGGTCTCACCGTGACATTGTCGAAAACTAACGCTGAATAACGTGGGCACAACGAATAATTTTCGATTTCGACGCCGATGGCGGGCGAGCCGGAAAGCGGGCGCGGTGGGACGGGATCGACGAGCTTCTTGGCGAACTTGTTATCGAAGATCGCGGCCACCTCCCGCGCCATCCCGTAATGCCCCCAAAGATCCGGGCGATGCGTGAGCGATTTGTTATCGACCTCGATGATTGAATCGGCGCCGCATTGTTCGACGCCCTCGCATTCCGCGGTCTTGAGCGTGATCAGCCGCGCCAATTCACGCGGCGGAACATCCAGCCCCTGGACCAGCTCTTCGAACCACCGATAGGAAAATTTCATTCCTGTTCTGTCTTAACGCGCACAACGCATTCGCTGTGCGCTTCTTCTAAAATTGCTGCAGAAATCTCAAGTCGCCGCTCGCAAACAGGCGGATATCATCGACCCCATAGCGCATCATGGCGAGCCTGGTCAGACCCAGGCCGAAGGCGAAACCGTTCCACTGCTCCGGGTCGACGCCGCTCGAGCGAAGCACCGCCGGGTTCACGAGTCCGCACGGCAGCAACTCCACCCAGCCCGACTGTTTGCATACCGCGCAACCTTTTCCTCCGCAAATCAGACATTGAATATCGAGCTCGAAACCGGGTTCGACAAAAGGGAAAAAGCCCGGCCGCAAGCGCACGGTCACATCGCGGCGGAATACCGCAGAAAGCAACGTCTTCATGAAGTAGATCAAGTGCGCCACGGAAACGTCGCGGTCCACCATCATGCCTTCGAGCTGATAAAAGGTGTGCTCGTGCGAAGGATCGACCTCTTCGTTACGGAAGACGCGTCCCGGCGCAATCATTTTGAGAGGCGGTCCCAGCTTTTCCAGTCCCCTCACCTGCACGGGCGACGTATGGGTGCGCAGGAGCCGCCCGTCTTTCAGCCAGAAGGTGTCTTGCATGTCGCGCGCGGGATGATCGGCGGGAATATTCAGGGCGTCGAAGTTGTAAAATTCGGTCTCCACTTCCGGTCCATCGAGGACCGCGAATCCCAGCGAGACGAACAGATTCTCGATCTCTCTCTGCACTTGCGTGACGGGGTGCAGACTTCCGGGGCGTGGACCGGGTGCGGCCGTAGTGAGGTCTATCCACTCCGATTCGAGTCGCGCGTCAAGCGCGTGGGATTCGAGCTCCGCTTTGCATGCCTCGATGCGCGCCTCCAAATCCTGCTTCACCGCATTCAGGCGCGCACCGGCGCTCTTGCGCTCTTCCGGCGCCAGCTTGCCGAATTCCTTGCTGATCTCGCTGAGCTTGCCTTTGCGGCCCAAAAACTCAACGCGCGCGGCCTCGATCGCGTCGAGCGTGGAGGCGCGGCCAAGCTGGGCGAGCGCCGCAGCGTGCAGTTCGGCAATGGTTTGATCCAAATTCATGCAAGGGGCGGGCTAATTCCCGGCGAGGCGATGGATATAGAATAGCAGCGTGGGCCTGAAATCTGTGATCAACCCTTGGCCGGCCGCTTTCCTGCTGGCGGCTCTCCCTATCCAAACAGTGCCCACAAACGCCCAAAGTGCGACTCCGTCTTTGGCGTTCGAGGTGGCTTCCGTGAAGGAAGCGCCAGTGGGGCGAAATGGCGTCAGGGGAGGATGCCACGGGATCGATTCGGTTTACGGTCCGGGGCAAGAAACTGAAGCCCCTCCCCTTGGACGGTGCGTGATCACCGCTGCTCGGCTGAGCCACTTAATCGGGATCGCTTACGGCGTCGGAATGGTCGACCTCAAGACCGGTCCCGATTGGATTCAGCGCGGAGATCTGCGCTTCAACGTCGAAGCCAAAGCTGAGGAACCGCCCAAAACAACCGAGCGGCAACTCTTAACGATGCTGCAGAACATGTTAGTCGAGCGGTTCCAATTGAAGTTTCATCGCGAGACCAGTCAAGAGGCGGGATTCGCTTTAGTAGTAGCGAAAAGCGGGCCGAAACTCCAGGCATCTAGAAGCGACGAAACGCGGCTCTCCTTTACCGGGCCGGACGGCAAGGCCGTGCTGAAGCCCTTTCCAGGTCAACCCATCTCGATTACAGCCCGCAAGGTATCGATTTCGACGCTGCTGGATCTGCTCCGGGGTCTCAATGGGCTGGGCCCTGGAGTCGACAAGACGGGGCTTGCCGGTGAGTACGATTTCGCGCTCTCGTGGAACGAACAAGAAGGCCCGGACCTCTCCACCGCGCTACGCGAGCAACTCGGGTTGCGAATGGAAGCGGAGAAGGTGCCCGTTTCTATATTCGTAGTCGATTCGGCCCAAAAGCCGACCGCAAACTAGCGGCGCCCCTTTCAGCCTGTGATTCAGAACTGGAAGCGCGCCACCAGCGTGCCGTTGCGCGGGACCAAGGCTCCTGTGAATCCGGGAGTGAGAGTGTTCATGAACCCAAACCCGGAAGCGGCGTTGCCGTTCGCCTGACGGACCTGCGTCGCCTGGAAGTTCGTGCTGGTGGGGTTGCCCCAATACGCTCGATTGAAGACGTTCGTCAACTCGAAGCGAAGCTGAACATTCGCTCGCTCCTTGATCCGCCAGGTTCGACCCAGATTTGCATTTTCCGTGGGACGGCGCTGCGTCCGGAAATCGCTGAAATAAGCGGCTGAGTTTCCAAATTGTCCCGCCGAAGGATTGGTCCAGGCAGCCGGATTCAGCAAGAACGTGTTGTTGGGGTCGCTTCGTTAGAACGAGAAGCGGCCGACCACGACACCCTGCCGCGGCTGAAGGTTGAAAACGCTGCCAAACGCGGAGGGCGCGGTGGTGTTCACTCTGCCGAAGCCCGCGGAGGTGTTGCCGTTGGATAAGGTCACCTGCTGAAGTTTGGCGTTGGTAGAAGTAGGATCGCCCCAAAACGAGCGGTTGAAGACATTGGTGAACTCCATCCGAAAATTGATGCTATAGCGTTCCTTGATCCGCCAGGTGCGGCCCAGATTCATGTTCTCGCGCGGGCGGCGCTGTGTGCGGTAGTCGCTATAATAGGCGGGAGACGCGCCCCACTGGCCCGGCGCAGGATCTACCCAAGCGGCCGGATTCAGCACGAAAGTCTTGTTGGGATCGTAGCAATGACAGTTCAAATCCACCGTGTAGAGCGGCACGCCCGGCACGCGGTTGGCGAAGCTTGTGCCCTGGAAAAGATAGCTGTTCAGATTGCTCTGCGCGAAGGGCACTTGAATGGGAGTGCCGCTGGCGTACTCCAGAGCCGCACCGTACGTCCAGTCGCGCGCGATCCACGACAGCGCCCGGTGGCCGCCCACGCGGGGCGTGGTGTAGTTCAGAGAAAGCACGAAGTCGAGCGGGCGGTCGTACATCGATAGATACTTGTTCTGATTCCGGTTGAATACGTCGTTCACGAGCGCGCCGCCCGTGGTGCCAGGGTTGGGCTCGCCTGTCTCCGAACCCAGATCGAGCGACTTGGCCCATGCGAAAGTGCCCAGGAAAAACAGTCCATGGGAGAAGCGCTTGGTGGCTTTCGCCTGGAGCGAATCGTACCAGCTTTTGCCCAGCGGATCCCAATATACCGGGATGGTCCCGTTGAACTGCGGGAATGGCCGCAAGGCTTGAGCCACCAGTTGGCCCTGCGGGAAGCCTGGATAAGGAGCGCCGAATCCGAGTTGCTTGGCTAGCGGCGAACTTAGCGTGGATGTCAACAATTGCAACGTCTGAGGACTGTTCAGGCTCAGGCCGTGCGCCGCCAGAAGCGCGGGCGTGATCGCGTTGAGATTGAGCAATCCTGGAGCCTGCCACCACACGCCGCGATTGCCCACATAGGCGGCCTCCACCACCAAATCGCGGAAGATTTCGCGCTGCAAGCCAACGCTCCATTGATATTGCCGAGGCGGCCGCCCTGCGTTTTCATCCATGAAAGCGCCCAGAAAAGGTCCTGGGTTGGGTGCGGAAGTGGGATACAAGCCCGGGTTGAAATTCGGCCAGATGGGCGGGTAATCGGAAGTCGGATAGCCTTGCGCCAGCGTGGTCACCGGCACGCCAAAACTCGGGGCCGTGTTGGCGGCGCTGGAAGCAGCCAATCCCCCGGCTGCGTTGTTGTTGGATTCCGTGTTGTCGTAGACGATCCCGAACCCCGCCCGAAACACTGTCTTGGAAGTGATTTGATAGGCGACGCCCAAGCGCGGAGCAAACGCCCACGGGTAATTGTGAGCGATATGACAATTGCAGCCGCCAATCCCGTTTCCGTCGAAGATCGCGGCGCCCAGGATGCCTCCCACGGAAGGATTCGGCGTCGTCGGCGAAAATTCCGGAGCGCGTCCGTGCTCTTCTTGTAAATAAGTTGAGTAATCGTAACGCAGACCGTAATCGAATGTGATTTTCCTGCTCACTTTCCAGGAATCCTGAACAAACAGTCCGAGCTCCGTTTTGCCCATGCGCGGACGAGTGGGACGGCTGATGCTGATATTGTCGACTTGGCCCAGCAGAAAGCTCGCATATCCGAGTCCGACATTGGAGCCCCCGACAGTGGTGGTTTGGAAAGGCTGACCGGTTTCAGCCTGAGCAAAATTGTAGACGCCCAGTGTATTGCCATCGACGACGGGAGGATAGCCCTCGGCGCGGAATTCGCCGCCGAATTTATAGGTATGGTTGCCCTTGACCCAAGTGGCGCTGGTGTTGAAAGATGGGCTCTGCGTGATGGAATTGGTGCCGGCTTCCGAGCCGATGCCCACCATGCCGCCGGCGCCGCTTGTGGCCAGCAGTCCCGTGATGGTAGGAAACCATTTATATTCCAAACCTCCGTTCAAACCAAGCTGCTGCTGCGCATTGTAATTTGTGATTTGCCCCGTGGTGGTTACGGAAGGAACCAGGAAGTAGTTGCTTCGGTAGCCTGCGCCGAAGTGCAGCAGAATGGTGGGAGTCAGTGTGTAATCGAAATTCAAGCGATACAGTGGCGCGTTTTGGAAGGTGCCCAGCGCTCCCGTGAGCGGGTCGGGCAGCCCATCGGAGCGGCCAAAGATCGTGTTGCCATTCGGATTCGACGTCTTGGTGCGCTGCCAGAAGAACGATAGATGGCCTTTTGAGCCGATTACCTGGTCGGCCTTCACCGATGGAATATCAGTGATTCTGGAAGTGTTGTATACGTTCAAATAATTATTGGTGAGGCCGTTGGGCGTCGGTCCGCTGGTGCCGGGAAATAGCGACTGGATCTTGGCCGCGACCGGATCGAAGCGGGTCATGGGAATTTTGTTTCCGGGGAACTGAAGCCGGTAAACCTGGCCGTTCTGCGCCGTGGTGGTCGTGGCGGGGTCGTAAATCATGCCCTCAAGCATGGTCGCGCCTGTGGGATCCGTGCCGATCACTCGCGCGTTAGGAAGAATCGCCTGGCTGAAATCGCCCAGCCGATAAGCGGCGATGGGCACGGTTTGAAATTGGTTGTTGACCTTGGTCTGTTCGCGGAACTGCTCGAAATTGAAAAAGAAAAAGGTCTTGTCCCGGCCGTTGTAAACCTTCGGAATCCAAACCGGCCCGCCCGCGGTGAAGCCGTAGTCGTTTCTCCGAGCGCGCGCACGTGGGTTCCCCTGCGGGCTGCCGGTGACGAAGGGATTTCCGGCATTGAAGATTTCGTTCACAAAATAGTCGTAGGCGCTTCCGTGGAAGGTGTTGGTGCCCGAGCGCATGGTGACGTTGAACATGCCGCCGCCGACTTGCCCATATTCCGCGGCGAAGTTGCTGGTTTGGATCGCGGTCTCCTGAATGGCGTCCACGCTGGGCTGGGTTTGCTGCGGTACGCCGGGCGTTCCGGTGTTGGAGGCGTCCTGACCCTCAACGCGGAACGATTGCGAGTTTGCCGGCGTGCCGTTGATGCGCATGAGAGCGTTGGGAACGTAGTTCACGCCGGGAATCAACAGCACCATGTTGTAGGGGTTGCGGATACCCGCGCTGCCGGAAAGCGTGCCGCCGATGCCCAGGATCGGCAGGTCATCCATCCTATTTACGTCGACGTTATGACTCAGCCCGCCGCTTTCGGTATTCAGCAGCGGGGCCGTTTCGTTGACAGTGACCGACTCGGTGGCCGCACCGACTTCGAGAGTAATGTCCACGCGCAACGCCTCCGCCACTTGCACTTGGAGGCCGGTGCGGACATACTTCTTGAATCCCGCGACGGCGACGCTCACCTCATAAGCGCCGACAGGTAGCTGCGGGATGGTGTAATTGCCGGTGCTGGACGTCACGGTTGGGTAAACAACGCCCGTACCGGTATTGCTGGCTTGAATCATCGCGCCCGCGATAACCGCACCGGCCGGATCGGTGACCGTGCCCGTAATCGTACCGCGATCGCTTTGCCCAAACGCCGAGCCCAGAAACACCGTGCCCAGAAAAAACAAAAGACGCCCAATGGCAACCTGAAAACGCATAAACCCCCTCACTGACCGGAATGGAAACCCTATGGCGCAACTATATACGAAACCAAGCGAGGGCGTCAAGCCGTGGCGTTGACGGGTTGACGGGCCAGCGTACTCGCGATCAGACTCCAGGCGGTAAACGACGCCTGCATTCGCCCTGTTCGGCTGCTTAGTTCGCAAACCTCAGGTCCTGGCCACCCGGCAACCCCGCCTGTGCGAAGTTCCTGAATGGCGACGACCGCATCGTTGCCGACAGCAAAGGCCGTCAAGTATACTGTAAGCACTCCTCATGGGGCAAGGGAGGTAATGCGCATGTCGTTGGGGCGGAGAAGAAGGGAAGTTATTGCAGTCGCCGCAGTGATTTTCTTGGGCGTCTGCTCTTTCTTTGTACGACCTCGGCCATCGAGGCTAGCTTCCGAAACGGATTCCCCGAAGCCCACCGGCTATCCTCAATTGGTCTCAATCTTAGACTTGCCCGATTCCGGCGACTATTGTTTGCGGGATGATCCTGCGTCTAAGCCGACGCCAATTACTGATCGCCAGCCACGCAGCCTGTTTTCCGCTTTTGAAGAAATTCCCGCACACGCCGCGGATAGCGGGGTGACATCCGATGTGACTCGGCCTCCGCTTCGCACGGTTTCCGATACGGATCCGATTTATAGTTCCGTCGCCGTCGACCCGGAGCGCAATGAAGTCGTCTTGATCGACACCAACACATTCGGCGTCAGGACCTTTAGCCGGACTGAGAACACGCCCGCAGAGAAGAGAGCCAGCGTACCGAACCACACCGTCCAAGGTCCGAAAACACACCTCGAATTTGACAATGGCCTCTACATCGATCCAAAGACTGGGGACGTCACGACTGTCGCGGCCGATAACGATTGGCTGGTCACTTTCCCGCACGGCGCAGAGGGCGACACCGAGCCTTCGCGCACATTGAAAGTCACGCATCGGGCATACGCCTTGGCCGTGAACGAAGAAAAGCAGGAGATGTACATCAGCATTCAATACCCTCCACAGATCGCCATCTACCATAAGAACGCCTCTGGGGACGACAAGCCGGTCCGCCTTCTCAAGGGGGAGCACACGCTGTTATCCGACGTGCATGGCATGGCCATCGACACGAGAAGCAAGCTGATCCTTGCCGACAACTGGGGCCACATCAGCAATGAGCTGGTTGCCGGTACCGGCCGGTTTGAGTTGCCTTCCATTTCGATCTATCCGCTGGATGCCGATGGGGATACTCCCCCGCTGCGTGTGATTCAAGGTCCTAAAACGCAGTTGAATTGGCCCGCGATGGTTGCCGCCGATCCCGCAACCGGCGACCTTTTTGTCGCCAACGACCTTGGGGCATCAGTCCTCGTATTCCACGAAACGGATCAGGGCGATGTCGCTCCCTACCGAGTCATCAAAGGATCAAAGACGGGCCTTCGCAATCCCACGGGCGTCTCTGTCGATTTGAAGAACCAGGAGTTGTGGGTTTCTAACCTCGGCAACTCTTCAGCGGAAGCATTTGCGCTGAATGCAAAAGGGAATCAGGCTCCGCTCCGCACCATCCGCACCGCGCCAGTGACCAAGCTCTCGCTGAAGTTCGGTAAGCCTTCAGGCACGGCTTACGACACTAAGCGGGAACAGTTGCTGGTGGCTAATTGAGTGAACCATCCGCAGATTGCGGCTTTCGCCAGGTTGGCGAGGGAAAACGATCAGCCGGTAAGGTCTATTGAAGGTCAGCGCACTTTGATCAGCCGCACCATGCACGGCATGGCGTACGATTCGGTTCGGGATGAGCTTGTCGTCACCAGTCCCTTGGCGCAGTCGATCCTGGTTTTCCGGGGCGACGCCAATGGCGAGACAGAGCCCGTCCGAGTTATCCGGGGACCTCACACCCAGATCCTGGGCACGGGACTGAACGGAAATGACCGAATCAACATCGACGAGGTTCACGGGGAATACTACCTTTCAGTTCTCGACGGCATCGCCGTGTTCGACCGCGATGCCAATGGCGACGTTCCTCCGAAGCGGATTCTCCGGGGACCCAACACGCGAATTAAGGGCATGACCGCCTCGGCGCCCGATCCCGTTCACGACCGTCTGGTGGTTCGCGGGGACCGCTCCCTGCTGATCTTTGATCGCCTTGCGAGTGGAGACGCCAAGCCGCTATCCACGATCGAGGGCTCGGAAGTCGCGGTGGGCGGTCTTCCCCACATGTTGCGCGTGTACGGCCCCAAGGGATGGATCGTTGATGGCTACCGCGGCGGATCGCTCGGCGTCTGGAGCATTGATGATCACGGCAATGTTCCGCCCCGCTGGAGAATCCCAGTTCGACAACTCGCCGAGAAGGGAGAGGGAGCGTCGGGAATCGACCTGGACTCCGTCCACAAAGAGATCTGGGTAACCAGCGGAATGGGCAACCGCTTCATGGCGTTCTACTTCCCGGAAATATTCTAGTTTCCGACGGCGCTTTTTGATCGGCGGCGCGCGTTTCTTACTGAGCAACCGTCTTGGTGATAGCGTTGCCGCCTTTGGTCGGCCGAGCGTAAACCGGCAGGGCAATATTCCGGTCTTTCATCAGCTTTTCGACCAGCGCCACCGCCTCGGCGTGATAAATCGCCGAGGGGCCAATCGCCACTTGCACGCCTTCCGCATAGTCCAGAACAGTGATCGGGTGGCCACTTGATTTCACGTTATCCTTGCTTGCAGCCGTCGTTGCGAACTTCAGTATCCGCTTTCAGCCGGGCGTTCACGTTCGCGCCCTTATCGACGAGCAGCTTGATTAGGTCCAGCATGCCCTCACCGCTGGGAAGAGGCAGGCCCCCGGTCTCGATCGTGCGGTTCTTCACGGCAATGTAGAGCGGGTTCCATCCCCGTGTGTTCGATAAATTCACATCCGAACGCGCTCGATCAGCATCCGCGCCAACGCGGGCTTGCCGTTTTGCACCGCCACCAGAAGCGCCGTGCTGCCATCGACCGATCGCTGGTTTATCTGCGCGCCCCTGGCCGTGGACTCATGCGGCGTGAAACAACCACACTGGGCTTACTTCGCCCCCTGGCCTCGGTCTATCTCAGACTCGGGCCTCGTGTCTTTCGGCATCTGAACTTCAACTGCCGTGTAGCCTGGCCTTACCGGGAGCGCGTTGGCGTCGAAGGCGTCCGGTCCGAAGCCGCACATGCCGTTACCACCGACCCTTCGGCCATCGGCAACAAACACGAATTGAGTACAAGTCCCCCAATGCCGGTCGCCCTTGGCCGGAACGAAGCTCACCAGGAGTTCGTCTCCCGGCTTGAATGTCTTCTTCGTCCAGCCATTCCCGAGCATGTTTCCCGGACTTCCTGTTTCCACGCCCCAGGTCTCCTCTTCGCCCTTATCATTCTTCAAGGTGAAATGAATTTGGACGTGAGGATTGGCCCATATGTAATCCGTCACTGTCGCCCTCGTTGTGATGCGATGACCATGGTCGAAGACCCCTGCGGTTCCATGATGCGCGAATATCGGGGTACAAATCGTCAGAAGGCCCAGTATCGTTACTAAGAAGGGAACTACAAGCTTACGTGTCATGTGACATCTCCTTAACCTAGAATGCTACTGCCAGAAAACTACTGATGGGGCGGCGACAAAAGCGAAATTCCGGTCCAGATACGCATTGACCTGATTCACTTCCGCATCCGTCGCCACCGCGCCGCGGTTGATCATGCTATCCACCTTGCGCGCCCAATTTTTGGGAGTATCCATCCGCCCGAGCACGACCTCGGGAGGATGACATCCGCTACATACTTTGACGAACGTCTTCTTCTCCGGACCATCTGGTAATCCGGCCTCTGCTTGCGCAAACAAGGGCGAGCCTAATCCGGCAGTTGCCGCGATCACGGATAAAAGCCTCGCCGCGGGCAACTGCCAGTATGCCTTAGAACGTGACCCGTCCAACCAGCACTCCGTTTCGAGGCGAGGTGATCGTGACCACGGGCACGTTGGCCCCGGCTACAGTGCTGATGGCATTGATGTATCCGAAGCCCGATGCAGTATTGCCATTTGGCAATCGTGTCTGCGTTGCCTGGAAGTTCGAGTTGCTGGGATTGTTCCAGAACGAGCGATTGAATACGTTCGTGAACTCCATCCGGAGATTGAAGCTGGCCCGCTCCTTGATGCGCCAGGTCCGGCCCAGATTCATATTCTCCACGGGGCGGCGTTGCGCACGGTAATCGTTATAGTAGGCGGCCGAAGAGCCAAACTGGCCTGCCGGCGGATTGGCCCACGCCGCCGGATTCAGCACGAAGGTCGCCTGAGGATCGTAACAGTGACAGTTGAGGTTCACCGTAAATAAGGGCTGGCCCGGCACCCGATTTGCGAACGTGGGCTGAAAAATCTCCGCATTAAGATTGTTGTTTGCCGTTGGAACTTCGATGGGAATACCGCTCGCGTACTGTAAGAACGCGCCATACGTCCAATCACGCGCAAGCCAGGACACGATTCTGTTGGTCTTGATATTCGGGGTGACGTAGTTCAGCGAGATATTGAATAGCAAAGGCTGATCGTAGCCCGAAATATACTTGTCGATTGGGCGGTTGAAGACATCGTTTACAACCGCGCCGCCAGTTGTTCCCGGGTTGGGTTCGCCATTCTCGACGCCGCTCACCAGCGTCTTTTGCCAAGTAAACGTGCTAAGGAAACTGAGACCGTGCGAGAAGCGTTTTGTTCCTTTAACCTGCAACGCTTCATACCAGGTGTCGCCCAGAGGAGACCACAAGTCGTTGATGGCATTGAACTGGGGGAAGGGGCGTAACGCTTGTGCCAGCGTCTGGGTCGCAGGAAACCCCGAATACGGCAGGCCGCCCAATCCGGCTTGGGTCACGGCTGGATTGTTGAGGGCGTCGGTTAACAGGGCTACCTGGGCCGGGTTGTTGAGATTGATCCCCACAGCCGAGAGCGTCGAGTGTGAGATCGCGTTCAAATTCACGAGGGCCGGCGCTTGCCACCAGATTCCCTGGTTCCCGATGTAATTTACGTCTAACGCCATATCCCGCAGGATTTGACGCTGAACGCCGATGCTCCACTGGTACTGTCGTGGCGGCCGGCCGGCGTTTGGATCAATGAATTGCGCGGACGTCCCGAGCGTCACGGGCGCCGGAGTTATGTTAAATTGGCCCGGGTTCAGATTTGGCCACGGCGGAGGGTCGAACGATGCGGGAATGCCCGCGCTCAACGTGGTGACCGCCGCTCCAAAACTAGGCGCCGCGACCGTACTTGACGAACCGCCATAGTTGGAGTTATTGTTGGCCTCCGTGTTGCCATATACAATACCGAATCCGCCCCGCACTACGGTCTTTGACGTGACCTGGTAGGCCACGCCCAGCCGCGGGGCGAACGCTAGCGGATATGTATGCGCGATGCTGCAGTCGCAATGTCCCGGCAAATCGCCGTTGAAAATCACCGCACCAAGCCGGTTCCCCACAGCCGGATTTGGCGTGCTGGCCGAGAACACCGGATTGCGCCCATACTCCTCCCGCAACCAGGTCGAGTAATCGTAACGCACGCCATAGTCGACCGTGACCTTGCGCGTTACCTTCCAGGAGTCCTGCGCATAGATTCCGGTCTCGGACTTCCCGATTCGCGGCTCCGTCGGGTTGGCGATGCTGACCTGTTGCACGTCGCCCAGCAGAAAACTCGCATAGCCAAATCCCGGCGTGAGACCGCCGAGACTTTGCCCGTTCAGATAGGGAAGGCTGGTCTGGGCAACGTTGAAGGCATACGATCCGGTAAGGTTCGCTTGGCTCTGCGAAATGTATCCTTCGGTACGGAATTCCGCGCCGAACTTAAAGGTATGGTTGTCCTTGACCCAAGTAAAATTAGTGTTAAACGAAGGACTTTCGGGATTGAAGGTCTGGGACGTCGCAGGCGTGCTGCTGCCGAAGTTCTGCATGCCGCCCTGACCTGTGCACGAACCCGTGCCGGCCCCCGCTACACATAAACCGCTGAAGGGCGGGAACAATTTGTTGACCAAGCCCCCGTTTAAGCCCAGTTGCTGCTGAACGTTGTAGCCGTTGCCACCATTGGTAGTGGACGTGACCTGTCCTTCGGCGTTGACTGACGGAGCTGAGAAGTTATTATCCCGGTAACCAGCGCCCAGATGCAGCAGCATCGTCGGAGATAAAGAATAGTCGAAATTCAGACGAACCAGAGGCGATCTGTCGAACGTCCCGATATTCGTGGGGAGCGGGTCCGGCAGCCCGTCGGTCTGACCGAATGTAGCCGAAATGGGCGCTGTGGTTCTCGTCCGCATCCAATAGAACGAGAGTTTCGCCCTGTTTCCGAGCGTTTGGTCGAGCTTGAGCGAGGGAATCGTGGTGACTCGCGAAGTCAGGATAGTGGGAATGAAATTGTTGACTACTGCGTTTGCATTGGGGCCATTCGGCTGGGGGAAAAGAGCCTGGATCTTCGCCGCCACCGGGTCGAACCGCGTCGACGGAATTGTATTGTTCGGGAACGGATCCCGGATCACTTGCCCGGTCGGCGCAGTGTACTGCGTGGCCGGATCGTAAATTTCATTCTGGTAAATGGGACGGCCGAGGGGGTCGGTCCCAATGGGGTTGCCGATCATCGCCGTGCTGAAGTTCCCTTCTCGATACGCAGCCGTCGGGACCGTTTCCAATTGGTTGTTGATCGTAGTGTGCTCACGGAACTGCTCGAAATTGAAAAAGAAGAACGTCCGATTGCGGCCGTTGTACACCTTGGGAATCCACGCAGGGCCTCCCACCGTAAAGCCGTAGTCATTCCTGCGTTGGACAGGCCGGGGATTCCCCGTACCTGCGGGCGCATCTTCGAACGGCTGCCCCGAATTCAATATCTCGTTGACGAAATAATCGTACCCGCTCCCGTGGAACTGGTTGGTACCAGATTTCATCGTAATGTTGAATACGCCGCCGCCCACCTGCCCGTACTCCGCGGCGTAATTGCTGGTCTGAATCGCGACCTCCTCGATCGAATCCACGCTAGCCTGATTCTGCGCTGTGGTCCCCGGCACGCCGGAATTGGCTGCCTCCAAGCCCTCGATCCGAATCGACTGCGTGTTGGCAGCAGCACCGTTGACGCGAGTGAACGAGTTCGGTTCAAATACCGCACCGGGAATCAGTTGTGTCATCGCTATTGGGTTGCGAATCCCCGCGCTTCCCGCTTGGGTCGCTCCGATTCCCAGTATGGGAAGCTGATCCAGAGTCTGTGAAGCCACATTATGTTGTAGCTGCCCGGATTCAGTATCCAGCAGCGGAGCGGCCTCGGTCACCGTTACCGATTCCGTCGCCGCGCCGACTTCGAGGCTGACGTCAATTCGCAGAATCTCGGCTACCAGGACTGTCAGGCCGCTGCGGGTGTATTTTTTGAATCCCGGAGCCGCGACGGAAACCTCGTAGGTGCCCGCCGGCAACTGTCCGATGGTGTAGTTGCCCGTTGTAGACGTCGCGGCCTGGTAGACCACGCCCGTCTCCAAGTTTCTCGCCTGAACCGGAGTATTTGCGAGCACGGCACCGACCGGATCGGCGACCGTACCGGTAATCGTGCCGCGATCGCTTTGCGCCAACGCGCAGCCCAGAAAAACCCAGGCCAGAAAAATGAAGACACGCCCAATGGCAGACTGAAAACGCATACATGCCCCTCACTGACAGGAATAGAACCCTATGGGGCAACTATATACCCGTCGGAGCGAGGGCGTCAAGAGTTGGAGTTGACAGATTTGGCGTTGACAGGCTTGGAGTTGAATTTCGGATCGAATTTCTGCAGCGCGGCGCGAATCCCTTTCTCATATAATTCGGCGAGCCGTGGATTGAGGCGCCGAATCGGCTCCAAATCCTGTTCCAGGACGTGCCGCAGCGCCGGGGCGATCTTGCGGCTCCACGCCCGGTCGCCGGTTTTGGCGTAGTGGCGAAGCGTTCGCACGCCAAGGTTTTCACACACCGCGGCCGCTTCCGCTCGCGTCAATCCCGAAGCGCGAAGACTCTCCATGGCGCCCGCAAACCAGGGAAGCAGCAGCGGCGAAGCGAAGTGAATTCCGGCAAAAAATAACGGCCTGCCGCCCGGTTTCAATTCGATCAGTTTACGGCCGTCCTCAGCGAACAGCCGCTGCAGAACGCGGAGCGGATCGGAGTGTCCTTCGGCGACGAACAACCGCTCCCGCGATTCGGGAACCGGATGGAGCCAAACCACCCGCGCGCCGATTCGCGCTAACGGCGCGGGCACGGAGCTCGGTCGGGCGGATTCGCACAGTACCACCATGGGTTGATGGAGCGGGGTCTGAGCCGCGAAATCGCGCAGCGTGCGGTCCAGGCTCGAATCGGGAATGGCGAACCAGATCATCGGGCACGGTTCCAGTGCGGAATAGTGCGAGGCCGCCTGCCCCGCGCGCAAGGAGTGCGAGATCTGGCGCGCGATACGGAAAGTCGAGGCCTTCACGGGTCCTAAGCGCGCCAGCAGGGCGGGCAGGCGCGCCAGGAATGACCGTGTGGCGCCGCCGTTGCAAACCAGCCCCATCGGGTGAAACTTCATGGGATTCTATTGAACATCTATTGAGCATCTATTGCAACCCGGGGGCGGCGCGGCTCTTTAACTCGCGCAAGCGATCGCGATAAGCGGCGGCCTGTTTGAAATCGAAGCGCCGCGCGGCTTCGCGCATTTTTTCCTCCAACTCGGCGAGATAAGACTCCAGCCGCTCGGGCGGCACATCGGCGGTGGCGGGTTCCTCCTCCAGCGGCACGGTGACATAATCGCCTTCGGAGACGGCCACTAGAGTCGCGTCGATCGGTTTGCGAATGGTTTGCGGCGTAATGTTGTGGGTTTCATTATAGGCGGTTTGCAGCGCGCGCCGCCGCCGCGTTTCCTCCATGGCGCGCCGCATCGAATCGGTCACCACATCGGCGTACAGAATCACATGGCCATTCAAATGCCGCGCCGCGCGGCCCATGGTTTGAATCAGAGAGCCGGTCGAGCGCAGGAAACCCTCCTTATCCGCGTCCAACACCGCCACCAGCGAAACCTCGGGCAGGTCCAACCCCTCCCGCAGCAGGTTCACTCCGATCAACACGTCGTAAACTCCCCTGCGCAGATCGCGCAGAATCTTCACGCGATCGAGCGTGGCCACTTCCGAATGCAAGTAGGCGACCTTCACTCCCGCTTCCGCATAGTGCTCGGAGAGATCCTCGGCCATTCGTTTGGTCAGAGTGGTCACCAGCACGCGCTCGTCCCGCGCCGAGCGTTCGCGGATCTGGTGCAACAGATCGTCCACCTGCCCGCGGATCGGCCGGACCTCCACGTCCGGATCCACCAATCCGGTGGGCCGGATGACTTGCTCGGTGACCACGCCCGCCGTCTTGGTCAATTCGTAGGGGCCCGGCGTGGCCGAGACGTAAATGACCTGGTGAACCCGATTTTCGAACTCCTCGAACGTCAGCGGGCGGTTGTCCAGCGCGCTCGGTAGACGGAACCCGAACTTCACCAGTGTCTCCTTGCGCGAGCGATCGCCGTGATACATGCCGCCGAGCTGCGGAACCGTTTGATGGCTCTCGTCAATGAACAGCAGGGCGTCAGAGGGCAGGTAGTCCAGCAACGTCGGCGGCGCCTGGCCGGGCAGACGGCCGGAAAAATGGCGCGAGTAATTCTCGATTCCGTGGCAGTAGCCGATCTGCCGGATCATCTCCAGATCGAACATGGTGCGCTGCCAGACTCTTTGCGCCTCGATCCGCTTGCCTTGTTTTTCCAATTCCTCTTTCCACCAGTTCAGCTCGTTTTCGATGCTATGGAGCGCCTCATGTCGTGTCTCATCGCTCATCACATAATGTGTCTTGGGGTAAACAGGCAGGCGCAAATAATTCTGTTTAACCCGGCCGGTTAGCGGGTCGATTTGTTCGAGCGATTCCACCTCGTCGCCCCACAGCCCGATGCGATAGGCCAAATCGTCGTAGGTGGGATAGATTTCGATCACGTCGCCGCGGACGCGAAACGTGCCGCGTTTGAAATCGCCCTCATGGCGCTCGTACAGGATCTCCACCAGCTTGGAAGTGATTTCTTCACGCGAAATCTTCTGCCCTTTCTCGAGCATCAGCAACATGCCGTAGTATGCTTCCGGCGATCCCAATCCGTAGATGCAGCTTACGCTGGCGACGATGACGCAATCGCGCCGTTCGAACAAGCTGCGCGTGGCGGAGAGACGCAGCTTGTCCAACTCATCGTTAATCGTCGCTTCTTTTTCGATATATACGTCGCCTGCGGGAATATAGGCTTCCGGCTGATAATAGTCGTAATAGCTTACGAAATATTCGACGGCGTTAGATGGAAAAAACGTCTTGAATTCCTGATACAGCTGCGCCGCCAGGGTCTTGTTGTGCGCCAGGATCAGCGCCGGCCGGCCCGTCCTCTCGACGATCTTGGCCATGGTGAAGGTTTTGCCGGAGCCCGTGACCCCCAACAGAACCTGATGCTGTTCGCCTTCCCGCAGCCCGCGCGCCAGCGCATCGATGGCGCTCTGCTGATCGCCGCGAGGTTGATAGTCGATTCCGAGGCGGAAGGAAGACATCTCTCCACTGGCTCAGCGCACAACGCAGCCCGGCGCGGGCGGGGAGTCAGTAATCCTTGTGAGCGTACGGTCCCGCGCCGGGCGCTGTGCGCTGATGGCCGATTCAATTTTAGCGGAGACAGTGATCCGTCCGTAGGCTCGGAACGCTTAGCAAACGGCGCTACGGACGGATCACGGGATGCTGGGAGACAGGCCCGCAGCGGGGACGCCCATGCTACTTTGGGGACGTGGCCAAGGGCGGTGAAATCGAAAACAATCTCGCCCGGCTTCGCCAAAAACGTGGGATCCCGGCCGCCGCGCTGGCGCGCATGGCCGGCGTCAGCAGACAAACGATCTACGCGATGGAAGCCGGCAGCTACATTCCTAACACCGCCGTGGCGTTGAAGCTGGCGCGGGCGCTGGAAACCAACGTCGAGGATCTTTTTTCGCTGGCTGACGGCGGGGCTGGGCGGCCCCTGCAGACGGAGACCGTCAGCTTGCTGCCTGGAGGCGCAGCCGTACAGGCGGGCCAGCCCGTTCAACTCTGCCAATTTGATAAGCGCCTGGTGGCTTCCGCTCCGTCGCCGGTTCCGTGGTACTTTCCGGCCAGCGACGGCGTAATGGTAGAGGATCATGGAAAAGCTCGGGCCCAAATCTTCCACCCGAACGAAGGGTTCCGCAATCGCCTTCTGATCGCCGGCTGCGACCCCGCGATTTCCGTGCTCGCGCGCAACGTTCAAGCCGCGGGAGTGGAGATGGTGATGGCGCATCGCAACAGTTCGCAGTCGCTGGCGCTGCTGAAGGACGGGTGGGTTCACGTAGCGGGAACGCATTTTTCGGGAGATCGCGCCGGCCAGGAAGAAGGAGAATCGAATCTGGCGGCGGTCGATCGCCTGCTTCCCGGCAAATCCGTCGCCGTCATTTCTTATGCGATCTGGGAGGAGGGAATCGTTATCGCAGCGGGCAATCCCAAAAACATTCGCGGGGTTGAGGACTTCGTGCGGCCCGCGATGCGCATTGTGAATCGGGAAACGGGCTCGGGCAGCCGGCAACTGCTCGACTCGCAACTGAAGCGCTTAGGAATTCCGCCACGCAAGGTTCGCGGATATGAGTGCGAGGCGCCGGGCCACCTTCCTGCCGCCTGGCAGGTCCATACCGCCGCGGCGGACGCATGCATCTCCACTCGCGCCACGGCCCGCGCCTTCGGGTTGGATTTCCTTCCTTTGGTGAGCGAGCGCTACGACCTGGCGATTCGCGCGGAGCATCTGGATCTGCCGAGCGTGGAAGCCCTGCTCGACACCCTGGGACGATTGAGCTTTCGGCGCCAACTGGAGAGCTTGGGCGGTTACGACACCCGCTCGACCGGCGAGCGTATGCGGTGACAGTAGGACAAGCTTTCAGCTCGTCCTTCACAGGCTTTAGCCTGTGAATCCCCTCC
This sequence comes from Bryobacteraceae bacterium, assembly GCA_036521975.1. Taxonomy (GTDB): domain Bacteria; phylum Acidobacteriota; class Terriglobia; order Bryobacterales; family Bryobacteraceae; genus Palsa-187. The sequence goes on along the minus strand of DATDGT010000428.1, from coordinate 6,367 downwards.
TTCGCGGGGGCCGCATCTCGCCAATGTGGAGGCCCGGTTATCTCGACCCGGAGCGCGACATGACGCCTACGGAGACGTCCTACGGGCCAGCAGGGACCATTAGAATAGGGTTTCGGCGAACATAAAGCGAAGAACCCGGGAATTTTCCATATTGACATCTTCCCCCGTTTTTCGATACTCTGACTATTCTTTAATCTTTGACTGTTCGATTAATACTGCGTAGTACTCTCCGGCCGACAGCCTCCGCCCGACGAACGAAAAGCCGATGGCAGGGGGCCGCGCCGATGCAAATAGGAGATGAAATGAGACAGCATTACTTCGTAGTCGTTCTCGCGCATTCGCTCCACGGACGCCTTCGCCGCATCCACGTTCCGCATCAGGCGCTTTATGTAGTGGTTGCCCTCGCGCTGTTCGGATCGGTATCGCTGTTCGGGATGGTTTCGAGCTATCTTCGCATGGTTGGCAAAGTGGCCAACTACAATTCGCTCCGCAACGAGGTCGATACCCTGCGTAACAAATATCACGCCTTGCAACGGGAAGACGACCAGAATCGCGTGCAACTCGCCTCTTTACAGATGATGGCGAGTGAAGTGAGCGTCGGGCTAGGGTTGAAGCGCCAGTTGGAAGGCAGCGATACCATCGCCGACGAGGGCCCCCTGGTTCCCACCTACACGGAGTCGATCGCCGAGTACAACTTTCTCAAATCCGCGAATTTCTCGCGGCTGCAGCACGAATACGCGCACGCTTGGCAGAAGAACGTGGTTCCCAGCATGTGGCCAGTGAATGGCCGGCTGTTGAGCCGCTTCGGCGAGCGCACCGATCCCTTCTCAGGCGAAGGCCAGCTCCATACGGGCGTTGATATTTCGGCCGGCATGGGGACGCCCGTTCACGCCGCCGCCGATGGTGTTGTGGCGTCGGCCGATTATATGAGAGGCTACGGCAAGATGGTGGTGATCGATCATGGAAACGGCATGAGCACGCGCTACGCCCACCTCTCCCGCTACGATGTGATTCCAGGAGAGGAAATCCGCCGGGGAGACGTGCTGGGGCGATCCGGCGCGACGGGCAAGGTCACTTCCCCGCATGTGCATTTTGAAGTGCGGCGTGGAGGCATCCCCGTGAATCCGATGACCTTTTTGACTCATTCCGTCATGATGGACCAGGTTCAACCCGATCTGCCTTTCTGAAGCGCCCTGCTGTGCTATCGGCAGTCCTATTGGCACTGCTATTATTAGGGCGTGAAGCCCGCGGCCTCCGGTCTTCTCGTTTCACGCCGCTCCTTCCTTTTGGCCTCGCCGGCGGCGTGCCTGGGCGCTTCCAAGACTGTTCCCGCGGCCTTGTTCCGCTATCGCGATCCCTCCACGGAATTCCCGGTTCTTCGTCTGACGGATCCCTCCTTTAGCAGCGTCCTGCCCGCACATTATCAACATTCGATCGCGCGGCGCGGGAACTTTCTGCTTTTGGCCTCGGATCTCACGGGCCGCATGGAAGCCTATCGCCTGGATCTGAAGACCGGCGTTGCCCGCCAGGTTTCCGAAGAAGAAGGCCTCGATCCCCGCTCGGTCACCTTAACGCCTGATGAACGCGCCGTCTGCTGCACCGCGAACAACCGCCTGCTTCGGATCGATCTGTCGAGCGCCCACGCTCGCGAGGTGTATCGCGTTCCGGCGGGATATGAAGCTTGGGGGGGATTCGCTCTTGCCGAAGACGGCCTTTACGCCGCATTGACCGAGAGGCGGCAGAGGGCCGGCGCGGCCCCCGTTCAAGTTAAAGTCGAATCCGGAAGCTCGCCCTCCCCGGCTGCGCGCCCCCCAAACGAAAGCCCTGCGCCGAAGGCTTCTGAGGAGAGAAACGGCGCGTGGCGCCTGCGCCTGATTCGCATGGCTGACGGCATGGCCGCGACTATCGCCGAATCGCCGGAGGAATTGAGCGATCCCGTTCCGCGCCCTCGCCGCGCCTCGGTGCTATACCGCCGGGGGAAATCACCCTGGCTGGCAAACTACGACGGCCAGCAGAACTTCGCGCTGCGCACGGCGCAGGGCGAAATCGGACCCGCAATCTGGAGCCCGGACGGCCGCACCGTGTTCTATCTCAGCTATCCATCCGATCCTCACCGGCTGCACAACATCCGCGAGCTGACTCCCGATTCTCAGGAAGACCGGCCCGTCGCCGACACCACTCAATTTGTCGCCTTCGAGCGCAACGCCGATGCCAGCGTCTTCACCGGCGCCAGCGGCAGCAAGGCCTCGCCTCACGTGCTGCTGCTGGTGCGCGCGGTGAAACGCGAGCTGACCATATGCGAGCATCGCGCGAGCGACCCCACGATGGTCTCGCCGGTGTTTTCGCCCAATAGCCAGCAAGTCTATTTCGTCAGCGACCGCCACGGCAAGCCCGCGATTTATTCCGTCACGGTGGAAAAGTTAGTGGAAGAAACAGGCGGCCAGTAGGCGCGCAGAACTACCGCTCCAACGCCTTTACCCCCGGCAATTCGATCCCCGCGAGGAATTCGAGCGAAGCGCCGCCGCCGGTGGAAATGTGAGTGATTTTATCGGCCACGCCCGCCGATTTGATCGCTTTTTCCGAATCGCCTCCACCCACCACGCTGATCGCTCCGGAATCCGCAACCGCCTTGGCGAGCGCGACGGTCCCCCGATCGAACGGCGGCGTTTCGAAAACCCCCATCGGACCGTTCCAGATGATGGTCTTCGCATCCTTCACGGCGTTCGTGTAGGATTCGATCGTCTTCGGCCCGATGTCGAGCCCCATCATTCCCTCCGGAATTCGATCCACAACTTGGCTTTCGATACCCGCCTTCAGCTCCGCTGCCACCACATGATCCACCGGCAACATCAGTTTTTCCCCGGCCTGGCGCATCAACTCCCCCGCCAGCCCGATCTTATCCTCCTCCACCAGCGACTTACCCGTCGATTCCCCGCGCGCGCGCAGAAACGTATACGCCATAGCGCCCCCGATCAGAAGACGGTCAACCACTTTGATCAGATTTTGAATCACTTCGATTTTGTCGGAAACCTTGGCGCCTCCTAAAATCGCGACGCAGGGCCGCGCGGGATTCCTGATCGCTTTGCCCAAATATTCGAGTTCTTTTTCCATCAGCAGCCCGGCCGCCGCTTCCTTCACGAGTGGGACCATCCCCACGGTGGACGCATGCGCACGGTGCGCGGAGCCGAACGCGTCATTGATATAAACGTCGCAGAGCCGCGCAAGCTGCTTCGAAAACTCGGGGTCGTTTTTTTCCTCCTCGGCATGAAACCGCAGGTTCTCAAGCAGCAGGATTTCGCAGGGCTTTGGCAGCATCGCCTCGACCGCCGGTCCAACGCAGTCCGGAGCCATGACGACGGGCCGGCCAAGGAGCTGCGAAAGCCGGTCGGCCACCGGCTTCAGACTCATCTCGGCATTGGGCTTTCCCTTGGGCCGTCCCAGATGGCTCGCCAAAATCAGCGCCGCGCCCCAATTCAGGACGTATTGAATGGAGGGAAGCGAGGCGCGAATGCGCTTATCGCTCGTGATCTCCTGGCCGCCCGGAGCGAGAGGCACATTGAAATCTACGCGCATGAAGACTCGCTTGCCGTGCAGATCCAAATTCCGAATCGATGCGATCATTTCGCCTCCCGGCGAGCCAGCGTCACCAATCGCTTCACGTTGTCAACGTACACATCGCAGAATGGCCGGCGCAAGCCCTCGGAGGGCGACGGTCCATGATCGGTGAATTCCATGTAGGGACGCGAGGCAGTGTCGAATTTCGACCACTTCGGCAGGCCCGGTCCGTTCGGCTCGCCGCTTTTTGCAAAATTCGTCCAATACTGCTGGATCGCGGAGGAGAGCTCCCGATCGGTATCGGCGTAGTTGGCTCCCCGCCCCCCCACATTGAGTGCGCCGAAAACGTACGGCACTTCAGCCCCGTGCACCGCTCCCACCGATTCTCTGCCCGGCGCGGCGCGATCGAACTGATACTCGTATCCAACGCCGCCCGCCGCCGCATGCCAAACTAATTGGGCGACCACTGGGCAGCGGTACATCGAATCCACCACCCACTGCGCGCCCGCGCCGCCGTACAACGAATCGGGCGCTGGCGGCTCCGCGGCCTTCACTTGGTAAAGCGCGAAGGCACGCGGCCCGAGCGGTCCGTACATAGCCTCTATGGCCTTGCCCAAGTCTTCCGGACTCGCCGGCGGCGGCGTTCGTTCGCGCGAATTGTTGCCGATCAGCAACGACAGGCGCTGCTCGCGGCCCGTGGCGAACACCTCGGCGGGCGATTTGGGAAATACCCATCCGTCCACGGACACCCCATTGGCCGGGCCGATGCTCATTTGCGGCATCGCGGAAATTCTCAGAAGCTCACTTGCGGGAAGGCTGCGCAGATAATTCAGCGTTCCCTCGGCAGGGGCGTTCAGCAGCCGCGCGAATTGGTCGCCGCGTTTTTCTGATTCGGCCAAGCCGGCGGCGTCGGAATAGCTTAACGGTCCGGCCCTTACACTCATGTTCGGAGCAAGCGCCGTCATTCCCATCGTGGCCGCGTCGGGATTGCGAGTCACCGTTCCGCTTTCGGCGATCGCCTTTTGAAACAGCCCCTTTGCCAACGGCGAAGTCATCAGAACATTGGCGTCTACTGCGCCCGCGGATTGTCCAAAAATCGTGACATTGGCCGGATCGCCGCCGAATTTCGCGATGTTTTCGCGCACCCATTTGAGAGCCGCGATCTGGTCCATCAGGCCGTAGTTGCCGGAGGCGTGATGGGGCGATTCGCGCGTTAGCTCGGGATGCGCGAAGAAGCCGAACACGGTAAGCCGGTAATTCGCGCTCACCAGCACCACTCCGTGCCGCGCCAGGCTTTCCCCGTCGAAATTCGCGCTGGAAGCCGTGCCTCCAAAATTGCCGCCGCCGTGAATCCAGAACATCACCGGCTTGCGCGAATTGGAAGGCCATTCTGGAGTCCAAATGTTCAGAAAAAGGCAATCTTCGCTACTGGACTCGAGCTTCCTTCCGCCGGAATTCTGCGCGCAGGGAGCGCCGAAGGCAACGGCATCGCGGATGCCGCTCCATGATTTCACAGGCGACGGCTCGCGCCAGCGCAGATCGCCGATGGGCGCTTGCGCGAAGGGAATGCCTTTGAATGCCGCGCCGCCTTGTGTCATCGCCTGGCCGCGAACCTGACCGCCGGTAACAGCCACGACGAAGTTTGAATCCGCGCCGCACAGCGGAATCGCGAGCAGCAGCATTGGGAAGTTACGCATGAATGGGACCTCCGCCCGACGATTGTACCGCCTGGCAAGCCGCAAAGGGCGCGCGGGCTGTCACCCGAGGGCCGGCCGCGATCGATCTGATCGGGTCCGCCCGTCGTCGCCAGATCAGCGCCGAGGTCGTTCGCGCTCCAGGCCTTCGTGCACCAGCATCTTGAGCAGAGTCTGATAGCCGATTCCCTTTCGCTCCGCGATTTTGCGAGCTTGCTCCAGATCCGCAGCGGGGAGGCGAAGGGCGATCTGGGTACTCCGCTTGTTTAGCTTCGTCACCAAGGCGGAGCCTCGTGGTGAAACCCCCTTCGCCCGCCACTCCTTGGACTTCTTTCTCAGGAAGGCGCGTCCGGCGGCGCTGGCCCACCAATCCGCCTCTTCGCTCTCGTTCTTAAATTTGGGCATCTGCGTTTCTTTGTCAGGCATTCTTCACTCTCCCTTCAACCGGCGCGTCAGATAATCGCGCCTTTGTTGGGCATCCAGCTCGTAGGCCGTCACCACGCGGATCTTGCTTCCGCGCTCCGTGATTACAAGGGCCAGCAGGCGTCCGGAGTCGGTCTCGCCGTAGTAAACGAACCGCGTTTCTCCGGCGTGGTCCTGCTCGTATACGGGAATCGGATTGTTGAGAAGCGCCTGCTCGGACTCTTCCCTTGCGACCCGATGAGCTCGGATCTTGCGAAGGTTGTGCTGGTCCCACTCGAACATCCACCGAAATTCTAGTATATGCAATGCATATGCGGAGGGCCTATCGGCGTCGGGCGCGCGCGACGCCGGTCCGCTCGAGTCAGAACGAAACCCAGAAGCGGCGCTTGAAATCAGCGCGCTGAGCATGGACACCACCGGCAGCTAGATCAGCCAATGAAGATCCACGCTACCGATATATACTACTCTGATAAAAGTGCTAGATCCACCGAGAGCCGAGGGGCTCCAGTGGATTCTGGGAGACGAGGGTCTATGGCGAAGCCCCTGAAGCCCATCCCTAAGGGTCCACGCAAAATTAACTTCCACAGATTCTCACAGATTGGGTGCAATGGTGTAGTTCCACCGCGGCAATATCTTGCCGGGTTTGAGAGCGAGCGATGAGATGAGTCGGCGGTTCGGTTTGAGACCGGTGGGAT
>DATDGT010000427.1:0-22622 GCA_036521975.1 Bryobacteraceae bacterium | reverse complement strand
GTAGCATCTTAGCCGAACCTTAAAAGAAGCTCCAAAATTCGGGGACTAACCACGACGCAGAAATCGCGCCGGCGTCGAGTTATGCCCAATGGCTTCAACGCCGCTCATGCGCCGCTTTGGCTAATTTGCACAGCAGTGGTTTTGGACCAAATATCTCGACGCCGATGCCTCGGTTGTCGGCCGAACGCTGGCCATCGATCAAAAGGCTTGCACCATCCTCGGAGTCGCGCCGGCGGATTTCAGCTTCTATCCGCATCAAGCATCCATGTGGATGCTGATCACACCGGATCTCCAGCGCAAACCGCAAGATCTGCTCGTCGGCATTTTCGCGCGCCTGAGGTCGGGCGTCAGCATCGCGCAGGCGCAGGCGGAAGCAAGCGCGATTCATCACGCCCTCCACACCTCGGGAGACGAACATGACGACGAACATAGTAGGGAACCTGAGGTGAACGATCTCCAGGGCGAGTTCACCTTTCTCGCCGGGCGGAATCTGCGCACCACTTTATTGGTGCTGTTCGCCGCGGTCGGCGGACTGCTGCTGATCGCCTGCCTGAACGTCGCGAGCCTGCTTCTTGCCCGTCTCTCCGAACGCCAGCGAGAACTGGCCGTCCGGGCCGCTCTCGGATCGGGTAAGGGCCGGCTCATCCGGCAGGTGCTGGCCGAAGGATTCATGCTAGCGCTGGCGGGAACGATGGCCGGCGTCTTCATCGCCTTCGGCTCCGTACGTTATTTCCTCGCGGCCAAACCCATCGAGTTGCCGGTGGGAGCGGACATTGCGATCAACTGGCCCGTCCTCGTATTTAGCGCCACGCTCTCGATCGCAACCACTCTTGTTTTCGGCCTGCTTCCTGCGCTGCGAGTCTCCCGCTCCGATCTCGGTCTGCGCCTCACTTCTTTGGGGCGCGGATCTATCGTCGATCTCGCCGGCAGCCGCTTGTCGAAAGGGTTGGTCGCGTTGGAAGTCGCCGTTTCCTTCGTCTTGCTGATCGGGGCCAGCCTGCTGATGGCATCCGCTCTGCGCATGGGCTCTGAGTCGCTCGGTTTTTCGCCTGACCGGATTCAGACGCTTTCGATTCCGCTGCCCATGCCTCGGTTCGCGGCGCTGGATGCTCGCCGGCGCTTCTTCGATTCGCTGCTGGAGCGGCTTAACGCTCTACCCGGCGCATCGCGGGCCGTACTGGCTTCGAAATTTCCACCCAATGTGGGCGGGAATCAAAAAATCGAAATCGATGGCGTTGCGGCATCGGATTTGACGCCTTCCGATTCAGGCGCGGACGCTATTACACCCGGGTACTTCGATCTGTTGCAAACCCCCTTGCTCGCCGGCCGCGACTTCGATACTCACGACCGCGCCGATTCGCAACCGGTTGCTATCGTCAACCAGGCGCTAGCTCGCGAATATTTTCCGAAGTCCGATCCACTCGGTCATCGGGTGCGCCTTGCGGGGGGCAATATGCCTTGGCTGACGATCATCAGCGTCGTAGGCAATCTCAAGCACACGCAACTGATGAACGAGATGAGCTGGGTGGAGTCGCCGATTTTGTATCGCCCGCTCGCGCAGGAGCCCAGAGCGTTCGTTCAAGCCGCCGTGAAGACATTCCCCGGCGCGAAGGCATTACCCGCGGAAATGCAGCGGCAACTGGCTGACCTCGACTCGTCCATCCCGATTTTTGAGACCGAACCGTTGAGCCGCGAGCTTGCGACACAACTGACCTATCCTCGATTTCGCGCCGCGGCGCTCAGTGGGTTCGCGCTGATCGCCTTGCTGCTGGCTTCCGTGGGTCTCTACGGGGTGCTCTCGCAACTGGTCGCGCATCGCACCGCTGAATTCGGCGTCCGAAAGGCAGTGGGAGCTCAGACCGCGCATCTATTCGCTCTTGTGTTCCGGCAGGGAGGCATTCCGGTTGTGATCGGAATATCCGCAGGGGTCCTCTCCTCCATGCTTGTTCGCCGGGCGATGGCGAGTCTGCTCTATGGAATCCGGCCCGCCGATCCGGCCGTGCTCGCATTTGCTTCCGCGGCTCTGCTGGCCGCAGCGGCCCTGGCTATCGCCATTCCCGCGCGCCGCGCCGCGCGCGTCGATCCCATGACCGCTCTGCGGCATGAATAGTGTCAGTCCCGGTTAATTCTCCGATGGATGCTCGATATGGTCGAGCACGTACACACTCATCGAAGCTTTGTCGGACTGGAGCTTGATCCCGAGCTGCTCCTGCAGAGCCTCCTGGAGGGATGGGCCAGAACCATCGGGTGGAGGATCGGCGCCCGGAACTGGTAACAGGCCGTTTTCGATCGCGAACTCGAGCGTGAAATCGAAGGTCCCAGTGAGTCCGGTTTTGTCGATCATCGGCCGCCCTAGGTTTGCGCCGAAGCTCAAGGAATCCGCAATGAATTTAAGAGTCAGGTTGCGGCCGCCGAGGCGCTGGTTCCCCGGTGTATTCGATGGCATTCCAAAGATGCCGTTGCAGAGCGCGGGAAAGCCCCCTGCCACTGTCTGCGACGGAGCGGGTGTCTGAGATGTGGCCTGCTGCGACTGAGTAGGAGCATTGGTCGGGCATGGCGCCGTGTCGAGATGAGGTTGAAGGTTGGGTCCCGTTTTGCCGGGTCTCGACAATACGAAGGCAAGTACCGGGACCTCACGCGTTTCGTTGTGCATGGCGAGCTTGAAACGATCCGCAAGCAACGCCCGCATGAGCAGGCGCATGTCGTCTTTGCCTGGATTGCCTTCCGCGTGCGCCTGAATGTCGAATTGTTCTGTCTTTGTCCAGTCTGGCAGTTGCGGAAGCAGAAATTGGCCCTGATTGCCGATGACCTTATACGCGAAGAGGATGTAGCTCACCAGGGGCAAGTTTTTGGCCGAGAAAAGGCCTCCATTGGGAACGTACACATCGCCCGGGCCGAGCGGAAAATTTGAATAGGGCGGGTCGTTCGATTTGGTCGGCTTGACGGAAGCGACCTCGAACGTCTGGGCTGCCGCGACGGTGCTTAGTAAAACCGCAGCGATAGTGCACATGAGTCTAGTGCGGTTCGAGCCTTCTCTCCGGCCGAGGTTTCTGTGGGCCTCGCAGCTCATTGGCATCTCCTGCGAAAAACGCATCCTGCTAAAAAACTAGCATACGTGCGATTTCCCTGTCAAGCGAATTCACGACGAATGGCCAACGGGTCCGTTGCGCAGTCCTGTTACAATACTGGCCATCCCTTTCTTTAGGAGAAAACTTTCATGCGAACATTGCTGCGAGTGTCGATCCCCGTTGAGGCTGGAAACGTGGCGGCCAAGGCCGGAACGCTAGGGTCCACTGTCGAAAAGATTCTGGCCGATCTCAAACCCGAAGCCGCTTATTTTTTCGCGGATGATAACGGGAACCGGTCTGGGTCTATTGTCTTCGACCTGAAGGACACATCCGATATCCCGGCCGTCGCCGAACCATGGTTTCTTGCCTTCAATGCGAAGGTGTCGTTCCGGCCCGTGATGAGCGTGCAGGATCTTGCCAAGGGGGCTCCATCGATCGGCAAAGCTGTTGAGAAATACGGTACGTAGTCAGCGGCGAACTTCGGGCAGATTCATCTTCTTGGCGTTACCAAGAGAAAAATCGGCGTCACCGAACGTGGTTTGATCGGCGGACTTCAGGTCTATGCGCTGGACGGCTTGGCCGTTCGAGAACTCAATCCGCTGTACCGGAAATCCTTCGAAGCCGCGCTCGGTGAAACCCGATGCATTCGAGGCAAATGGCGAGTTCTTCATAGCGGATTGAATTCCGCTCATGAACTCGCGCATCTTATCAAACAATTGAAAGTCGCTCGCGCTCAGCCGGATTGCCGCCAGAGGGGCGGCGCAGACCTCAGCCACCTTGGACCCAGCCTGGTCGCCATCGTACTTGGTACAAGGGAAGCCATTCACAGTGGCGCTGCCCTTCGCCGTGTAGGTAGTCGTTGCGGAAGCAGCAGCCTGGGGCGTGGGCATTTTGCCTTTCATCATCTTTTCCATCATCGCCCGCTGCTCCGGCGGCATATTTTTCATGGCGGCTTCCATCTGCGCCATCTGTGCCATTGCCCCTTGCATCTGCGCGCCAAGCTGATTTATGGCCTGCTGGTCGATTTCGGTGTATTCATTCTTGGTTTTGTCAAGCATCACCAATCGGTTTCTTCCGCCATCGGTAAGGAACAGAACCGAGCTGCCCGCATCCCTGTTCACGCGCAAGCGGGTGGTGTCGATCAGCAATTCCTGCTTATCGAGTTTATTCGTTTTGAGGTCGGCGAGCTCCATCTGGAGCCGCGAACCTGCGAAGGATGGGAGGGTAGCAATTGCAACTATGAATAGTCGTGAGGTCATACACAAAGGGTGGGAGTCTTAGCTCCCCTTCCTTATCGGCATTGTGAAGGGAAGCGTTTAGCGCATTTTAGACTTGCCCGATGAGCCGTGCGCCTCCCCTTCGGGCGTCGGAAAGGATATACTAATCGCAATTGTGGAGGCAATTTGCCTATGGCGCCGAAATGCTTCAAATTCGTTCTGGCTGGCCTGATCGCAGCGCTCATGTCCGCCCCGCTCATGTACGCAGCGACGTGCGAGAGTCTGGCCTCGCTTCAACTGCCCAATACCACCATCGCCGCCGCGCAGGTCGTGGCCGCGGGTGAATTTTCTCCTCCCAACGCGCAAGGCGCGAAGGGTAAGGGCGCGAACCTGTACAAGGACCTTCCCGAATTCTGCCGCGTCTCGGCCACTCTGAAGCCGTCAGCGGATTCGGATATCAAAGTGGAATTCTGGCTGCCCACCTCCGGCTGGAATCGTAAATTGCAGGTGGTGGGCAATGGCGGTTGGGCGGGAGTCATCAGCTATTCCGCCATGGCCGACGCCCTCAGAGCGCATTACGCGAGCACATCCACAGATACGGGACACGTGGGCGGCAGCGGAAGCTTCGCGCTGGGCCATCCGGAAAAATTGATCGATTTCGGCTGGCGCTCCGAACACGAGATGACGGTCAAGGCGAAAGCCGTCGCGCAAGCGTTCTACGGCAGCGCGCCGCGTCTCGCCTATTGGAACGGATGCTCCACGGGCGGAAGGCAAGGCCTGAAGGAGGCGCAGAAGTTCCCCGACGATTACGACGGCATTATCGCCGGCGCTCCGGCGAATCGAACGGCGCTCGCGCTTTGGGTAGCGTTTGCCACGCTCAAAGACCCGGCCAGCTACATCCCTCCCGCGAAATATCCCGTGATTCACCAGGCGGTGCTGGCAGCGTGCGACGCGCTCGATGGCTTAAAGGACGGCCTCATCGAAAACCCCACCAAATGCAAATTCGATCCGAAGGATTTGCTGTGCAAGGGCGCGGACGGTCCGTCTTGCCTGACGGCTCCGCAAGTGGAAGCGGCCCGGAAAATTTACAGTCCCGCTACGAATCCGAGGACCGGACAGGAATTGTTTCCCTCGTTAGTTCCAGGCACGGAATTAGGTTGGGGAGTGCAGGCCGCCGGGCCCGATCCTTCCGCCAACATCGCCGACCATTTCAAGTACGTGGTCTTCAAAGATCCCAACTGGGATTGGAAGACGTTCGATTTCGATACGGGCATCGCGCGCGCGGCGCAGCCGGAAAACGAAGTGATGAACGCCACCGACCCCAATTTGAAGCCGTTCTTTTCGCACAATGGCAAGCTGCTGATCTACCACGGTTGGGCCGACACCAACGTCGCCACACTGAACACAATCAAGTACTACAACAGCGTTGTGGATACCGTGGGTGGGCCGGCGAAAGCTTCCGATAACATCCGCCTGTTTCTGGAGCCGGGCATGGGCCATTGCGGCGGCGGCGAGGGGCCGAACGTGTTCGATAAGGTCGGCGCGATGGAGCAATGGGTGGAGCAGGGCAAGGCCCCAGATAAAATCATCGCTTCGCACAGCACTGCGGGCAAAGTTGATCGCACGCGCCCGCTGTGCCCGTTTCCGCAGGTCGCGAAATACAGTAGTTCCGGCAGCATCGACGATGCGGCCAATTTTTCGTGTCAAGCTCAGTGAGAAAAGCCCTGGCTCCTGGTAGAGCAGGCTCTGCCAGGTGGCTACTGGCCGCCCTGACACTCGGGCTCCTGCTCAGCCCATTGCCGGCGCAGTGGATCGATTACCCTACGTCCGGCGTTCCTCGGACACCCGATGGAAAACCGGACCTCGCCGCGGCGTGTCCACGAACGCCCGACGGCAAGCCGGATCTCTCGGGCCTGTGGATCATGCAGCCGAACCGCGACGCCACGCCCAATTTCCCCGGCTGCGAACCAACCGCCGAAGAGTTCGCCAACATCGGCTGGAGTCTGAAAGAAGGATTGCCGTATCAACCCTGGGCGGCGGACCTGGTGAAGACGCGCCGGGCCGAGCTGCGCGTTCACGATCCGCTTTCGTATTGTTTCCCGCCGGGTCCGGTTCGTTTGCACACCTGGTCGACGCCCCGTAAGGTGATCCAAAGACCCGGCCTCGTGGTGATTCTCAACGAGCTGAACGCCAGCTACCGTCAGATTTTCACCGATGGCCGGCCCTTGCCCTCCGATCCGAATCCATCGTGGAACGGCTACTCTTCCGGGAAATGGGATGGCGACACCCTGGTCGTCCAGACCAATGGTTTCCGCGACGGCATTTGGCTGGATAGCACGGGCAATCCGCTAACCGATGCAGCCAAACTGACGGAGCGCTTCCACCGCGTAAATTTCGGCCGGATGGACATTGAGATTGCCGTGGACGATCCCAAGGCATATACGAAACCTTGGACGATCAAGCTGACTCACATAATCAAGCTCGATACCGACCTGCTGGATTTCGTCTGCCTGGAAAACGAAAAGGACACGCGGCATCTTTTGGTTAAGTAGCGGATCTTAGGAAACTCAGGAGGACCCAGCTCGAAGGGCTCTGCTGCAATCAAGGGGTGTACACTTGCGCCACGAATGGGCTAAGAAATGAATCGGGCGAAAATGGCAGCGGTCCGTGCTGTTTCCATCCTGGCGCTGGCTGCGATTTGGAGTTCCAGCCAGGCTGCCTACGCCCAAGGTCGCGCCTACGTAGCGAACTTTGGCTCCGACAACGTCTCGGTGATCGACACATCGAATAACACCGTGATTGCCACAGTCATGGTTGGAACCCAGCCTCAAGGGATAGCTGTCACACCGGACGGAGCCAGCGTCTATGTGGCAAATTGCGGCGGCGACGTCTGGGTGATCGACACCGCGAGCAACAAAGTCGCCACCAAGTTTCTCGCTGGGGCGTGCCCCACCGGGGTAGCCATCACTCCGGACGGAACGCGCGCCTACGTGACGCTAGACAATGCCAACTCGGTCGCAGTGATCGACACTTCGAGCAACACAGTGATCACCAAGATCCCGGTTGGGATCGCGCCCGGTGGAATCGCCATCACCCCGGACGGAACGCGCGTTTATGTGGCGAACGTCGGAACGGGCTCCAGCTCCGTCTCTGTGATCGACACGTCGAGCAACACCGTGGGCGCGACGGTGGCGCTGGGCAACGTCGGCAGCGTGGGGGTGGCGATCACCCCAGATGGAAAGCGGGCTTATGTGACGAACGCCCTGGGATCCGTCTCGGTAATCGACACGTCCACCAACACGGTGGTTGACACCGTGACCGTGGCCAACGTTGGGGACTCGCCTGTTGGAGTTGCCGTCACTCCCGGATGGAACGCGAGCCTATGTGGTGACTTACGGCCCCAACGGTACGGGGCCCACCGTGGTGATGGATACGTCAACCAATACGATCTCCAGTATGGTGAGCGTAGGCACCGGGCCCACTGGGGTGGGCATTAGCCCGGACGGAACGCGCGCCTATGTGACGATCGCAACCAACCTCACCGGGATCGGCAACGGGGCAGTCACCGTGATCGATACGTCCAGCAACACCGTGGTCGACACCGTGCCCGTAGGGAGCACACCATTGGGGGCTGTTATTACGTCCGGCAGTAGCGCGCCCGCCCAACCCCCCAGCATCAGTTCGGGTGGCATTGCACCAGCAACGGCCCAGCCCGGCGAATGGGTGTCGATCTACGGAAGCAATCTGGCCGGCGGCACGGCGTCTTGGACCGGGAACTTTCCGACGTCGCTGGGCGGCACCAGCGTCACAGTCGACGGCAAGCTCGCTTATCTCTCCTATGTCAGCCCTGGACAAATCAACTTACAAGTCCCGAATGACTCGAAGACCGGCGTGGTGCCAGTGGCGGTGACCACCGCGGGTGGAACCGGATCGTCCACTGTCACTTTGGCTGAGTTCGGTCCCGTGTTTTTTTTGCTCGACGGGGCCATGCACGCGGCGGGGATCATCCTGAGATCCGACGGCTCGGGCGCGTATGGTGGGGGCAGCTACGACATCCTCGGGCCCACCGGAAACTCGCTGGGTTATGCAACAGTGGCCGCGAAGACAGGCGACGTGGTTGAACTTTACGGTTCTGGGTTTGGGCCGACTAACCCCTCGGTTCTCCCTGGCCAGGCATTTTCCGGAGCGGCGCCAACCTCCAATCCGGTGACGCTGACATCAACAACGTGAGCCTAACGCCCTCGTTTGCCGGGTTGTCCGGAGCCGGCCTTTACCAGATCAACCTCATTGTTCCTTCAGGCCTCGGCGCGGGCGAGGTTCCGTTACAGGGAACGGTAGGCGGCGTCGAGACCCCTGTGGCCGTCTTCTCGCTGCAATAGCGAAGGACACGCGGCATCTTTTGATTAAGTAGATTAAAAGAGAGCGCACAGGCCGCCGGGCGCGGCGTCAAACGAATGGGAAACTTGGGCGAAGTGGCCCCGCCCGGGAGTCCGTTGTGCGCGAGTTTCTCCAAAGCTAGCCGCCAGTCTCCGCTCTCCGGAACCATCCCGCAGACGGGAAGCAGTCTCATCCAGATATTTGCGGATGGTGTGCCAACCTATGTGCAGGCATACTGCAGCCGACCCGTCCGCCGCGCGGGAGCCTCATGGCCGGCGCGCCCATCGGAATCTCGAAAAAAGGTCCTCTGATCCCGATTCCCGCCAGTCTGCGCGTGTGAGGAATGAGGCGCGATCCAAATCTCCGTTCCGAGGAAGAAAAGAGGACCAATGAAAACGCAAGCGTGCTTGAAAACCCCACTCGCGTTTGTAGCCGCGATCATCCTATTGTGTCCGTCCGCCGCCACGGCGGCGGCCACTACCGCGCTCGTGCCGCCTGCGCTTACGCCCTCGGATAACGCCGGAAATTCTGTGACGATCGATGGGACGGGGGCGGCCACCTGCGCCGGCTCATGTACGACAATGATCTCCGGTGCCGGTTCGCCTGGGGCTCTCACATGGTCGGGACAACTCGGGTTGTTCACGATCAGCGCCGCCAGTGGCCAGTCGAAGCCCGCTTTGTCTCCCCCTCAAATTAATCTCACGCTCCTCGTAACCACCGGGTCCTGGAGCGGCAGCACCAGCAATCCAGTCCTGCACGCTATGTGGAGCGACGTAGGCTTTAGCGGGACCGGTCCTATGACCATGGCGGTAAGTCCCCTAATTCCAGAACGCGACTTCAACGCTGTCTACACAGGCTACGTCGACAACACCAACGCCCTCTTCGGAACCGGAACGACCGTGGGAACGATTGGGCCAACCAATATCGGCTCCAGCACGACCATCACCGGGGCCGGACCCACCAGCGAGCCGTTCTCCATGACGGAGGACGTGGTAGTCTCCATGAGCCAGGATGCATCGTTTACGGTGAGCTTCAATTTGATCGCTGTCCCCCAGCCAGCGCTGGCTTTGGGCTGCCCGAGCGCGAGCGGCGAATCAGGGGTACCCTACGACTCCCATCTCACGGTCAGAGGCGGCATCCCGCCGTATTCCTTCTCAATTTCGGGCGGCTTGCCGGCGGTCCTGGTGCTGAATCCTTCGACCGGTGAAATCAGCGGGAGCCAAACCGCGGCAGGCAGTTTTTCTTTTACAGCGGAGGTGACGGATTCGTCTAGAGATTCGGGCCAAGCACAATGCCACATAGTTTTCACTACGCCGCCGGCGCCGCTTGAATAAACTTGCCCGACAGATCCCGTCGAGGAGGGGATCCCGTACTCATCTTCACTGATAGCTACCGGCGGCGTGCCGCCCTATAGTTTCTTCATCCCCTCCGGTTCGCTGCCGCCGGGTATGGCTTTGGACCCATCCACGGGCGCGATTTTCGGCACTGACAGCGCTGCCATCGGATCTTTCACCTTCGGCGCCGCCGCAGTGGATTCTTCCGCCAACGCGGCGGCCAAGGCGCTCAACAACTGCATGCTTGTCGCGGCCGCTCCCGTCCTCACTATGGTTGCCGGGCCGAATACCACTCCGCAGAACGTTGTGGTCAACACAGCCTTGGGCACTCCGCTGGCGGTGGTGGTGACGGACGCCGGCGGAAACCCAGTGAAAGGCGCCTCCGTGACCTTCACCGTTACCATAGGTCCTGGCAATATTCCGAGCGGCGTCTTCACAGGCGGCGACAACAATAATCTGAACACGCTGAACAGCGTCATCGTCGATACCGATGCCAAGGGTGTAGCGACCGCCCCTGCGTTTACCGCCAACAAGATTAGGGGCGGACCTTATAACGTCAGGGCATCGACGCCAAACGCAAAGAACTCAGTCACTTTCAAGGTCACCAACATCGCGGGTCCGCCGTTCGCGATCAAGGTGACAGGCGGGGGTGGCCAGACAGCACAGGTGGGCGCCCAATTCGCGAAGCCGCTCACGGCGCAGGTCACCGACCAATTCGGCAATGACGTACCCAAGGTTCCGGTTGCATTTTCCGCTCCCGCTCTGCCTGCCGCCGGATCCACTTTTGGAAATCCGCCCGCGGCAGCGGCCACGGTCAACACCGACAAGAACGGCAATGTCTCTTTGGTGGCAACGGCTAATACAGCCGTCGGCGGCTACAACATCACAGCCACCGTGGGCAAGGTCGCGCCCGTAACCTTCGCTATGACGAACATAGCTGGTAATCCCGCCAAGATCGTTCCGATCCTCCCGACAAACGATCCAACCGTGCAGAACGGGATGTTCTATGCGACGGTGAACACGAAATACAGCCCTCTGGTTGTACAGGTGGTTGACCAATTCGGTAACCCGTTGAACGGCCAGAAAGTGACGTTCACCATCAGCAACGTGAATGTCGCCAATCCGGGCGGTGAATTTACTACAAATGCGAATTTCCCGGGCACTCTGAAGACTTGCACTGCAACCACGGGCAACAACGGCCAGGCGACGGCAGCGACGATCACCGCAAACAGGGTGGCGGGAGGATTTACGGTTACAGCTTCACTTGCAGCCAACGGCAAAATATCTACGGTCTTCAATCTTGTTAATAAGGGTAAGGTGAATGTTCCGAATGTAGTGGGATCGACGCAGGCAGCAGCTACGACGGCTATAAATAAAGCATTGCTGAACGTCGGCAACGTGACAACGGCGAAGAGCAATACAGTGCCGGCCGGCAGCGTGATTTCGACGACCCCGGGAGCGGGCGCGGCTGTGAATGTCGGTTCGGCGGTGGACCTGGTCGTGTCGTCCGGGAAGTAGGTCCGATGCGGCATGACCAAGCAGTCTCCGTGGGCGGCGGCGGAACCTAGGTCTGCGCCGCCGCCTGATCTCTGGGATGTCGAATTCGGTAGCGCAGAATGCCGTACCTACGCCGGCTGCAGATGTGGGACTTGTTTGGTAGCGTGACGGAGCCAATCTTCGAACCGCGTCGCGCCGAGTCGCGCGTCATCTTTAGGGATCAGTGTCCTCTCGCTCACTGCGATCCCGTAGTAGCGCGCGTTCGCGTCGGAGATTACCTCGCGTGGATCCTTGCGAGCAGCCAGGTCCCTCCGGACGAGTTCGTCCAGACGAAACTGTTCGGGACCCCCTATTTCAACGGTGCCATTCACAGGTGAGCTCATTGCGATTCCGACTAGTGCACTGGCGACGTCATCGGCCGCCATGGGCTGGAAGAGCACCGGAGGCAGGCGTACCTTGTTGCGCTCCGGGGACAAATCGGCGATCTTCTCTACGAATTCAAAGAACTGTGTCGCGCGGACGATGGAGTACGGGATGGAGGAGGCTTTGATCAGGTTTCCCTGAGCAAGCTTTGCGCGGAAGAAGCCGCTTTCGAGCAGACGTTCCGTTCCTACGACCGACAACGCAACGTGATGTCGCACGCCCGCGGCTGCCTCATAGTCGAGGAGGTTACGGGTCGATGTCTCGAAGAACTTCAGCACTGCGGCATCCTCCCATGAAGGAGAGTTCGTTACATCGACGGCCACGGACGCGCCTGTTAGCGCATCCGCGAGTCCCTCGCCGGTGAGGGAGTTGACGCCGGAAGCGGGCGATGCGGCTACTACTTCCTGTCCGGGCTCACGAAGCTTTTTGACAAGCCTCGATCCAATGAGTCCACTACCGCCAACTACTACGATTTTCATGATTGTCCTTTCGTATTTAACCCTGGAATTCTAAATTGTCGGCTATTCGCTAGGACCCAACAGTCCAGCTCTTTTGTGACACGAAGATATGTCATCAGCCACCGCTCGAGGGCACTGGTAAAGCTAGCGCCTCGACGGCTGTCAGAAATGCTGATGCTCAAGCCGGCATCGCCGTTTCAAAAGCGTCCCTAGTCCGGTCCGGTGACGCAAACGGAACAATAACCGGATTTGTTCGGGGTGGAACGTCGGGAATCGGATTGTTGAAGACGCGGAGGGCCAGTGCGCGGGTGTGGATCACTTCTGCGTGTTGGCGAAGCTTTTCGATTGTATGCCCCAGAGCGCGCCCGCATCCTGATACCCCTCTCTCGCGACGGTGAAGCCTTCGGGTTCGTCAAGTCCCTCCGTCAGCACAATCTCGCGACCCCGAATCTCGCCGCTGCGCGTCGGGTTCGACTGGCCGATGTCGCCCCATTCTGCGAAAACCGAAGCCTCGATTAGGGCGGAGCCTCAGTCCAACGGTATAGCACCACCGGAGTTTGCAGAAAGGTGAAGGCCGGCGCAAATCCAGTAACCCGCAAGACTGAAAAGATTGGTGGGCCCTGTAGGAGTTGAACCTAGGTATGTACATTGATTCTTAAAGACTTCTGTCCGCGAATCGACTCCCGGCCAAAGTAAGTAAACCGTGTTCGCCTTTGGGCTCATCTGCCTTACGGCGGCACGGCGCCCGGGCGTCCTGCCCAGAAATGCGATCGAGAAGAAGACATCTTCCTGAGTCAGTAGAAGGCCTCCATGAGACACCTAATCCTGAAATTATCGATACCCGCCACTACACTGCTGTACGCTTCGACGCTGACGCCAAGGATGGCTCGGGCGCAGCAGGCCTCAATCCCCCGGACTGCCAGCCAAGTTCCGGGCCCGGCCTCAGGGACGGCCATGACCAAGGCGTATGTGCAGACAGTGGGGCGCATGGCGTATGTGTGGGGTTGGCCGCTGGTTAATATGTCCAACCGCGTCGCGGCAATTGCAAAGGTGCCCGAAGCGGGTCTCTTGGGCGGCGCGTTGCCGGTCGCATATAACCGGCTCGCGATGCTCACCGGCTACATCCCACCAACCGAACGCTTCGTCACATGCCCGAACCAGGACGTCGTGTACGCCACGGGCTGGTTCGACCTCAGCATTGGGCCGATCGTGTTCCAGGTCCCGAATTTCGGCGATCGCTTCTGGGTCTACGCGCTATATGACGGGCGCACCGACGAGATCTCGGAAATCGGCAAGCAATACGATACGAAACCCGGCTTCTACCTGCTGGTCGGCCCAAGTTGGACAGGCAGTCAGCCGGCCGGTATCACGGCAGTGGTTCGTTCCTCTACCAATGCGGTGCTTGCAGCCCCGCGCGTTTTCATGGAAGACACACCGGAAGATCACAAGGCCATCCAGTCAGTGCTAAGCCAGATCAACTTCTACCCGCTCGCAGAGTTCGACGGAAAGACGAAGACCACCGATTGGAGCAAGCTCCCGCATATCCCGGCGCCCCCGGCTAGCGGAAAAGGGGAGACGAAATGGGTTGAACCTGAGACGTTCTTTGATCAGTTGCCGGCAGTAATGAAGCAGGTGCCGCCATTACCGGGTGAGGAAGCTCTTTACAACTGGATTGGCAGCGTCCTAGAAGCGGCCGCCAAGGACCCCGGGATCAAAAAAACCCTCGCAGAAACCGCCATCGCCGCCGAGGCTGAAATGATCACGCCGTTCCTCCAGTGGCGCTATAACGGACGCTCCGCAGGGAATGGTTGGAACTCTCCAGTAAATAATGCGGAGTGGGGCACCGATTACCTCAATCGCACTGGCAGCGCCAAGGCGGACATGTACGACAACCGGCCGGAGGAAACCAAGTACATCTACACGGACGGTGATAGCCTGGGCAAGCCGCTCAATGGAAACAACTCCTACGCCATCACGTTTGCCAAGGGCCAGATGCCGCCGGTCAGGGGTTTCTGGTCACTAACCTTGTACGACGAAGAGCATTTCTTCCACCCGAACCCGCTGAACCGTTACTCTCTGGGAACCAAGAATAAGAATCTCAGATACAACGCGGATGGTTCCCTGACGATTTACGCGGGCGCTAAATCCCCCGGCACCGACAAGGAAAGTAACTGGCTGCCCGCACCGAGCGGCGCGTTCTCGCTTTATATCCGAGCGTATTGGCCGGACAAACCCATCCTCGACGGGAGTTGGAAGCCGCCTGTCGTCAGCCAGATCGGGGGAGGTTAGCCATGAACCCGATTTGTCGTACACTTGTCCAGGCAAGCGCGTTGACGCTGTTTGCAGCAGCGGCCTTGTTCGCCCAAAGCTGTGTACGACGCGCTCACAGCCTCCGGCCTCGACAATGGACAGGCTTTCCCGTCGATCAACGCCATGGACAAGCCGCCAACGAATGCCGATGGCTCGACCGACATCTATTTCGGCCCGGTGTCCCCAGGCGATGGGAAGAACTGGCTGAGAACCGTTCCTGAGAAGGGCTTCTTCGTAGTCCTGCGACTCTATGGCCCGACTGAGCCGTTTTTTAACCAAGCTTGGCAGCCTGCGACATCGAAAAGGTGGAGTGATTTCGCTTCGAACGCCGCTAGGAGCGCGCCCGACCTGATCTATTTTTTTCTACTTTAGATCGGCCAGCATTGCGCGAAACTCGCGCATGAGCCTGCGGTACCTTGCTGGAAAGGGTATGGTCAGCGCGTCGCCTTCTCCCTGGTCTTCGCATCCGGTGTCGGGATCCCCTTTTTGAGCATCTCGGTCGCTTGTGTGATCCGCTTTCGCCGCGTCTCTTCTTTTTTGGCTTCGCTGATCCAACGACAGTATTCTTTGCGATGCGTGTAGCTCAGTTTGTCAAATATCTCCAGGACTTCGGCGCTGATCATTGCCTGCTTTAATTCGGCAGGCGGCTGGATCGTTCTCGGTTCTTCATTCTTCCAGAGTTCGACTCGGACAATATCGCCCGGCGCCGTTTGCGTCTGCTCGCGGATTGCTTTGGGCATCCCCAGTATATGCAGCGGGCGACCATACTTGATCAGCGACCCGGAATACTGCACTCCGTTGAACGCGGCCTTTACCGGGATTTTCCCTTTTGTCCCGAATGCTTCTTCGACATCGTACGGAAAGAGGACATACGCTCCTCCGCCATCCCCTGCCTGGATCTTCGCCTTGAACTTGTAGGTTTTCATAGATCAGCCTTTCTCACTCGCCTCGCAACGCCGTTCGCTTCGCTATATTACTTCAGATCGGGGCATCCCACGCCCGCCCTAGTCATCGGCGCCGCTCGGCCAAGATCTGCGGCTTGAGGAAGTCCCGATTATCGATGATCCAATCCGCCTTCGACTCTGGATGCTCCTCGCGCAGGTAGATCTGCCAGGCTGGCTCGTATCGCACCTCGAATTTCCTTCACATGACATCCGGCGGTGTTTCACCGGCGTCCCTGCCGATGGCACGGGCAAGCGACGTCTCAAAGTCAACATCCAGAAGAATGCGAAGATCCCAGAACGAATCGATCTCCCGCCGAAAAAGAAACAAGCCTTCAAACAGCAATACCGATTGCGTGCCAACCAGCGTCGGCGGCGCGGCGTCAAGCACATCGGTCCTCCAATCGTGGGATATCTGCCTGCACAGGACTGGGAACGAGTTCCCGGACAGGGGCCCAAGCAGGCAATCGATCACTGCGGCGTAGTCGTAAGCATCTTGATAGTAGCCGATTGCGGAGTATTCGCCCTGATGGTAGCGGTGTTCTCTGGGATGGTGAAACCCGTCCACAGACGGACGCATTATCTCCAGGTGGTCGGCACGCGCACGTATCGCTGATGCCAATTCGTCGGCTAGGACTGTCTTCCCGGCGCGCAGCGGCCATCGACCGCAACCTTTAGCGGCTTGTCTTGCCGCTTCCGGCCGAGGATCTCATTTGAGAGGCGCTCCAACAGTTCTTCTCTCCTCACAGCGCCCCGCCCTCGCGCTCACGGAGCGTGGCGAAGATCCTGTGGACCAGGAACAGCGGTGGGAGAGGCCTTGGTGACCTTAGAAGCGAGAACGATCTTCCTTTGCTTGCCGCCGCGCAGTGCAGCACGAAGTCAACGATGCTCGTATGTGAGCGTGCCGGACGCATGGGCGCGAAACCCTGCCGAGCGCGAAGAAGCTGTCTGCGAGATTTGCCACACACGTTATGCCACGTTATCGTCCATCACGCTGCCGATACAAGCTGCTTCCCGGCCGGGGTTCCTCGTCCCAGCGACAGCTTAAAGCCCCAGAGGGCTAGAGCGATCAATACCGCCACCACCACCGCCGAGCTCTCCCCGTACCATGCGCTGAAGTCCGTGGTGAGGAAGTGGGCATTCGCGAGCCGCAACACGAGAAGCGTCAGTACCGTAGCCAGCAGCCCGAAGCGAAGCATGATCGCCACGAGGGTGACATAGATCGCCACATAAAGCGGGACGAGGATATACCAAATCTCATGGATGTCGCCGTAGAGGTCGATAGCGCCGAAGATCAGCACGAATGCCACGGCCGCCAGCCACTGCTTTCGCAGCACGGCGCGCAACACGAATAGAGCTAGAAACACTTGTAGGGCGTCCAGGATGGCGTTATGTAGCTGCTGCACCAGGTTTCCGGCAAGCATGCGGGTTCCCATCAGATCGTAGAGGATATGGCCCTGAAGGGGCGGCAAGCCCACACGGATGACGATTATCCGCAGCCCCATGACGAGAAGCGCGTACACCAGTCCGAAGAGTACCGAGAAGAGTATGTCGCGGCCGATCATGGGATCGCGCAAACGCCCGGCCAGGAGACGCGACCAGGAAATCAAGGTTTGCGGCCAATATCGGCGCACCCACGGCTCCAAAGCGAGATACACGACCCAGTAAACGAATCCGTCGAAGACCGCGTTGGCGACTTCCTGGCCTAGCAACTCTTTTTCCGCAGGCGTGGAAACATGATGCGACTGAAGAATCCAGGCCAGGAAACCAATCGAAGCTATGTAAGCGCCAATGCGTATAGCACCGCGCATATCGCCGCGCCCGGCTTTCCAGTTGTAGCGGGCGAAGAAGCAGGCCGTGATCCCGAAGATCGCCGTGAGGGTCGCGGTTAAAAGATTGGACAATTCCGCGCTAGTCAAGCCGGAACTCGCCGGCGCGCGGCGCGGCTGCGTCCAAGGCCAGAAAGTCTCAAACAGGACGGGCCGGCCATGAAAAGACGCCGCCTCAACCCGAACTTTTATTTCGGGCCTTCCGGGATAGGCGCCCGTCCAGGCGAAGCGATTGTCGGTGGCGGCGAGCGGCGCCCACCGCGGCTGGTCCGGCTGAAACTGCTCCGGGTCGAGATGGGCAGCCGCAAAGAACGGCTTCCAATCGGCCGGAGCGTCGCCGTTGCCGGATGTCTCGAACTGCGGCGGGGTCGCGCGCAGCCATTTCAGGCGGCCATCCGGTTCCAAAGCGATGTAAACCATTCCCGACGTCGTCATCGGCGGGTCACCGGGGTTGACGGTGGCATAGCTGGTAAGATTGAGCGCGGCCATCGGAGCCGGACTTTGCCGATACCAAAAGAAGAGCGGCGACGGCGGAGCGCCTAGGACTCGCGTCCAGGCTTCGTTGCCGCGGGTCTTGAGCCGCTGCATGTACTGCAGGTTGTCGCCATCGATGAGGAAGCCGCCGGCCGTGTCGGCTGGACGGTCGGTAAAACCGAAGCTGCGCGCCAAGTCGCGCGCTTTCGCGGCCAGCACCTCGGGCGAGTTCTCCAAGGGGATCCGGTTCAGCAACTGCGTCTTCGGATACCAGATGCAGAAAGCGATCAATATGGCAGCTATGCCGGCCAGAGTTGGAATCGAAACCTTGAGACTTAGCCCCTCGTCGGAACCCGCGTTGGCGACCATCTCCGGCGAGGGCGTTTCCCCCGCCGCGAGTGCTTCCGCCAGCGGATCGCCGCCGGGCAGCATCGCCGCAAGCGCGAGCGCTGAGGACGGCCTATTCCTGGGATCGCCTTCCAGGCAGCGTAAGATTGCGCGCTCGGCGGTTTTATCCAACTCCGGCACCAGCGTCGACGGATTCGTGAGCCGGCTCCCTTCCCGCAAACGGGTCATCTCCGCGAGCGTGCCGGCCTCAAACGGCTGCTTACCGGTGAACATCTCATACAGCACGAGTCCCAGCGCGTAGATATCGCTCTGCGCGGATACTTCGCGGCCGGCGAGCTGTTCCGGCGCCATGTATGCGGGCGTACCGTTGCGAATTTCCGCGCCGTCTCCGGCGTTCTGCAATTGCTGTGCGATTGCGGCCAGCCCAAAATCGGTGATGCGCACCTCGCCGCGCGAGTCCACCATAATGTTGGCGGGCTTCAGGTCCCTGTGCAGAATGCCCTGCGCATGCGCGGCGGCGAGCCCGGCACAGAGCTTGCGGGCGAACTCGAGGGCTTTGTCTCCGGGCAACCGTCCGATGCGCCGCAGCAGCCCGGCCAGATCCTCCCCGTCGATATACTCCATGGAAAGATATGGCTGGCCGCCGATCTCTCCGATGTCGTAAACGCGGCAGACGTTCTTATGCGCGATTTGCCGGGCGATCCGGACCTCGTCGTAAAAGCGCGTCAGTAGATTCACATTCCCGTGCGCTGCCTCGGGAAGGAACTTCAGCGCGACGGGTTGCCCTAGTACGAGATCGTCTGCGCGGAAGACCTCGCCCATGCCGCCCTGGCCTAAGCGGGAAACGATCCGGTAGCGGCTGGCGATTAGCGCGCCGGGGGCGAAGCGCTCCCCAGATTTGTCAAAAAGAGACTTTTCGAAAGCCCGGGCAGGCGCGGCGCCGCGCCCATTGCTCGCGGGCGCGGCGTCCATGGCGATGGTCTCGGTTTCCTCCGGCGCGCCCACAGTGGCAGGTGTGCCACAAGAAGGACAGAAGCGGCTAACCGGCTGGATTTCCGCGTCACAGGATTTACAGCGTGTCATGCTTTCGCCAGAATACCGCGACGCCACGTATTTGCGGCTTCCGGTGGAGTAGGCCCTCGGCCTGCGGCGGCCTCCCAGGCCGCCTGCACGGGGGCCGGATTTGAAACCGCGTACCTAGGCAGGGAACGGCCAGACGCGCTCGATGGTCCCGCTCAGCATCCAGCGCCGGTCATCGGCATTGAGGAAGCGCATGTCGTCGCGAACCACGCTGAACGCTTGCGCGTACGTCGCGTGGTCCTCGACGATCGGCCAGTCGGTAGCCCACATGAGGCGCTGGGGTCCGAACGCGTGGTACAGCCGCTTGACGTGCTCCTGCGCGTCCAGCCAAGGGTAGGGCTGTTTTGAAAGTGACCAGGTGTGCGAGTCCGAAGTTTTCGGGCGGCGCCTCGACTCTGCGGAGCCGCCGCTGCTACCGCTGCGGCAAGACGTTACCTTGTGAACGAGGCAATGCGCGGTAAACCCTGCTCCTGCGAAGGCCAAAATCGGAGCTATCGCGACTTGGTATGGCCCTGCGCCGCCGGGCTTGTTCCGGTCAAATCCTATTGCACCGCTATGTAAAGCGTCTGGCTGCCCGCCACGCCCCCCAGCGTGAACGTCACCGGAACCGCATTGCCGGACGGAACCTGCGGCACCACTACATTGAACTGATACAGCCCCACGTAGTTCGGCGCCAGCCCCGCGTAGCCTACGCCGGCGTTCACGCCGCCGATCGAAATGGAGAGATTTCCCGTGAGTTGGTTGAGCTGCTGCACGATCTGCCCCGGCGGAATCGCCGGCGTCACCGGCCCGAATCCGACCCCATACAGCACGATGGTGTCGCCCGGCTTGGCCGGTTTCGAGTTGACGCCCGTAATCGAGCCCGTGGGTATCACATACGATCCGTCTGCCGCAATCGCCACCACGTATTGCGTGCCGCCAATCTTAAAAGCCGGCGGCGCATCCAAGCCCGGCTCCGTCGGATTGATGGTCAGATTATACGCGGCGCTTGTCCCCCCGCCGATCGTAACCGTCAACTGCTGGGTTCCGGGCGTAACCGTCGGCGGCACTTGCACATTCACCTGGCCCGAATTGATAAACGCCACGTACGCCGCCTTTCCTCCAATGCTCACCGAGGTGCCGTCGAGCGACGTGGGCGCGTTCACGCCGGTGAAGTCGCTGCCCGACCATTGCCGCGAATCCACCGCCAGGTTCGTGCCGTAAATCTCGATCCAGGAGCCGGGCGCCGCTGAAGGGAACTCGCCGAACGAGCTGGCGCTCACTACCCCGCCTGCACTGACCAGCGGCGGCGGCAGCACTCGCGTGAGCAGCCGGATCCGGTTATTGGTAAAATCAGCCACGTAGAAGTTGCCGTTAGGAGAGCTGCTCACCATGCGGGGCCCATTCAATTCCGCGCTCGTCGCCAGACCCCCGTCGCCGCTGAATCCCGCTGTTCCATTGCCTGCACGGTTCCGATCGGGCCGTCCGGCATCAGCACCCGGATAGCATTATTTTGGACGTCGCAGAAATACAAATTGCCCGTCGCCGACTGCTGAGGAAACAGCATAGGCGCAGCCGGAAAGTGAAGCTCGGCCGCGGTTGCCGGGCCGCCATCCCCGCTGTAACCTATGGTTCCGTTACCGGCCACCGTATGGATGATCCCGTTAGAGTCTACGTACCAGATGCGATCGTTGCCCTGGTCCGCGATATAAAATGAACCATTCGCCCCCAGCGCGATCCCTTCCGGATTGCTTAACTCCGCATTCACGGCCGCGCCACCGTCGCCCCCGAATCCGGCGAACTGGTTGGCGTTGCCCGCGACCGTGGAAATGGTTCCCAGAATATTAACTTTCCGGATCACCGCATTCCCGCTATCTGCGATGAAAACGTTTCCCAAGCCGTCGGCGGCCACCGCAGCCGGATTGTACAACCTCGCGGAGGTGGCAAAGCCCCCGTCTCCGGAATAACCTTGTATCCCGGTCCCCGCGAACGTGGCGATCGTGCCGTCAGGCTTGATAACCCGTACCACATTGTTCCCGACCTCGGCCACATATACGTTTCCGGTCAGCGGGTCCCAGTTCAGCCGGAACGGATAGTTCATGGTGGCGCTGGTAGCCGGCCCACCATCGCCGGAGTAGCCCGCGGCTCCGGTCCCCGCCACCGTGTTGATCTTCCCGTCCGGCGTGACTTTGCGAACCACGTTATTGTAGTAGTCCGCGATGTACAAATTGCCGAAAGCGTCAGTAGCCACTCCCGTCGGACCGTTCAGCGACGCATTGATCGCCGCCCCGCCATCGCCGGAGTGGCCGGCCGCGCCATTCCCCGCCACCGTACTGATCGTAAACTGGGGAACTTGGCACCACGCCGGCCCGGCCACCGTCATCACCGCTAAAAACCACCCCATGACACTCCCTTCACCTTGGCTTCGCCGAGCTCCTATTCGACGATGTCACCGTCGTCGTTGTAGCCTGCCATAACAAAATCGTTGACGATCAGGTTATCATCCGTTGACCGGGGGATGTTCGGCTGCCTGATCTTCCCACCACCTTTCGACCGGAGCAGGCTGGTCCTCGCCGGCTTCGGCTGGCAGGGGCTCCCGCGACGTTCTAAGCTAAGCGGTCGGAGACCTGCGTGCGAATTGGCGTAGTCTGAGATTATGTCTGAACCCCTCATGAATCGCCGTGAAGTTGTGCAACTGCTGGGGGCGGCCACGGCCACACAAGCTCTTGCCGCTGAGGCTCCCGACATCTGTTTCTCACGGCTGTCGAAATGGCCGGACTAATCCGGCGTAAAAAGCTGAGCGCGCGAG
This sequence comes from Bryobacteraceae bacterium, assembly GCA_036521975.1. Classification (GTDB taxonomy): domain Bacteria; phylum Acidobacteriota; class Terriglobia; order Bryobacterales; family Bryobacteraceae; genus Palsa-187. The sequence goes on along the minus strand of DATDGT010000427.1, from coordinate 478 downwards.
AAGCAATGGCTGCGCACCTGAAACAGATCGAGCGGGTGAATCCGAAAGTGAATGCGATCGTGACGCTCACCGCTGAGCAGGCCATCCAAAACGCCGGTAAGTTGGGACACAACCGTATCTGCGGGCCAGGCGTTCGCCGGCGTCGTTTTTGTTGGGCGCCCCTCGACATGTGTTGCGGGGAGGGCGTAGCCGAGAGTGATCCGCGTTCTAGGATGGAAGGACCGCCCCCAGCCAGTGATCCTGCGTAAGCGATGGCTCAAACCTTTCTCCGGGTGGCGCGTTTTAACCGCCAATAGTCGAGTCTCACGCCCTGGCGACTCTCGCTCGCGTGACTTCCGTGGACGGCGTTTCACGGGGTGCGCCGGGTTAAACCGGCATGTTGTAGCGAATGAAAGAGTCGTACAAGAAAGGAGCAGCGAATCCATCTTGGCCCCTAATCTTGCGGTCAACATCGCGAGGTGTTGATCGAAGCGTAGGA
>DATDGT010000426.1:0-4041 GCA_036521975.1 Bryobacteraceae bacterium | reverse complement strand
ATCCCACCGGTCTCAAACCGAACCGCCGACTCATCTCATCGCTCGCTCTCAAACCCGGCAAGATATTGCCGCGGTGGAACTACACCATTGCACCCAATCTGTGAGAATCTGTGGAAGTTAATTTTGCGTGGACCCTTAGGGTCTGGATCTTCTGGGCTGGACCATGACGAGGGAATCGAAGCTCTAGCCCTGGTCCTGCAGCTCCAGAAGGACCGGGCAAGGGGAATCTTGTAGCTGGGGGCGCGCGGCCTTGCCACGCTGCCAAATATTGCCACGCTGCCAAATAGAGGACGATAATGTGGCATATCGTTTTTTCGGCGCGGCTACGCCGCGCGATGCAGGGGCCAAGGCCCCTGATTGCAGCCGTTATCGTCGGCACGACTGAAGTCGTGCCCTGATACGGGTCCGTACCAATGCAGTTCCAAATGTAGAAACTCCAGGGCGCGGGTACGCCGCGCGACAGGTGAACGCCGCTGGACGCGACTCGCGCGCGAGACCAAAGAAGTTGCCCCAGGCCGGCGGCGCGCTGGATTACCGGGTTACCGTGATTTCCAGGTCCTCGAATGACCCGAGGCCGCCGTCGTGAGCTAAGCAGCGCAGGACGTAGTTACCCGGTTCGCGGAAAATTGCGCGGACGATCCATTTGTTGTCGGGCGGAATGGGCGGGTTCACCCAACCAGCCGACCATGGCGAGTTGCCTCCATCGCGCGTATCCTCCCAGACCTTCGATTGCGGCGGATCGAAAGTTACCGCGGGGGCCTGGCCCCTATAGACGAACCATGCGAGCCTCAAGCCGTTCGCCGAGTTCGGGAGGAGGTAATCGCCTCCTAGGACGCGAGGCATTGGGCGGGGATTGGGTTTTCCGTCGTCAGTGGCGGCCGCAACCAGCGTGAGTGGCTCACCCGCCTTCACTGATCGCACCTTCGCGCCTTCTAGTGTCAAAACCGGAGGCTTATTGCCAACCATGTCGGGTGTGATCGAGAGCGAACCGCCGGCGCCGATGTTCCCCATTCTCACGATGTCGTCAAGGACATAGTCGGGCTTGAGCGTGCCGTAAGCTTTCTCGGTCTTGCCGTTGGTAGTGATCGACCAGACGATTTCCCTGGAGCCGAAATCCTTGGGCACACGGACGCTAAAGATGAAATGGTTGCGACGAGGGAAGAACCAGGTTGGCTGGCCTTGGTCGGGACCGCCTGGCTCGACATTGTTGTCCGGGCCGACCGGCAGATGGAACTCCTGCTCCCAGTTGCGGTTGAAGTAGCCGAACACCAGGTTGAAGGAGCCGTCCGGATTCGGCTCCCAGCCCTCGAAGGCGGGTGTCACGGTCTGGCCCGTGCGGACGACTTGCGATCGCGCGGGCGAGAGCCACAATACCGCGATGGCGAGAGCGGCTAAAGCGCACAGCGAATGCGTCGTGCGCGTTAAAGCTAGAACGGCGCGTCTCATTGTTGTTGAGTGCGCTGTTGCGGAGCAGCCTGTTGTGCAGCGGGCGATTGTGTGGAGGGAGCCCTTGCGGGCGCCTGCGCCGCGCCGGGCCGCACGGGCAGCTTGGCAAAACCACACAGAGGGCATCCGATCGCGCTTTGGCCCTCCGCAAGATGGAGCAACTGCCGGCGTGCGGTGATTTCCTCTTGAAATTTGTCGTCGGAGAGCGGGACGCCCTGCGCCAGCAGGATCATCATGTTGTCGATGGAGCGATGACCCAGCCCACTCCAGTTGCGCGGGTCCGTAACATTGCGATTCGCTGGTGTATTGTCGAACGTGCCGGTGACACGCAGGATCGTGCCTCGGGGAAGCAGGGGCGCGGCGTCGTCGGCGTAGTCGTATGCGCGGACCCAGTTGTGGTCGTAGCCGGAGCAGCTCAGCGTTTCGATTTTTTCGTTCCAGATGGCGTCCAGGCACATACGGACTCCGGCAGCGTGCATGTGCGGCTCGAAAACGGTGAGCTTCATTGGTTGCTGAAGTGTGAAAAACGCCTCGACCTTTTGATTCGCCTCCATAGCACGGATGTCGAGGTCGCCCGTGCCGATGGTGAGGAGGCGCTCTTGGACGACGGGTTGGTAGCCCTTGGGGTGGAATTTAAGACCCACTTCGAGATGCGCGGTGGTATCGGCGCCGTTGGCGTGGAGATGGACGTTGGGGAAGCCGACTCGCGAGCCCGCTCGGATCAGCTTGCCAGCGTCGGGATTGAATACGTCGGCATTTCGCCCGACTTCGTGGATGGGCCACGCGCCAATCCCGAAACCGCCGCTTGGATCATTGGGGCCGGTCACCGCCATTATCGCGTGGTGGAAAATGAATAGGCCACCGATAGTGCCTCGCGCGGGCTTGGTGTGCGAGTCGTTCACTTCTTTGATCTGGACGGCAGCGACGTAGCGGTCTTCGGTCAAGCCGGCGTCCGCAGAACCGGCGTCTCCCCACCAATCCGAGCTGACGGCTTTCATGCGAACTTGCGGTGTAACCACCACGACGTCGGGTTGGCCGATTTGCCAGGTCTTGGCATCGGCGAAAACCAACGCAGGAGGCATATCAGCAGGGTTGCCTCGGGGCGCGCCGTTGTCGGCCCACTTAGCGATTTTTGCGATTTCCTCTTCGGTGAGCGACGTATCGTTCTTGTAGCGCTGAATGCCGACATCCTTTTCGATGTACCACGGAGGCATTGCTCCCTGCCGATTGCGCAGCGAGGTCCGGAGCTTGATGGCCTTGGCCCATGGCCGCACATCCTCGTAGCTGATCAGCGACATCGGCGCTATCGAATCGGGCCGGTGGCACGTCTGGCAACTCTTCTGCAAAATCGGAGCGATGTCTTTGGTGAAGGTGACTTCGCCAGGGGGCGTCTGCGCAAACGCGGTAAGGCTTGCTGCGGCAATCCAAACGGCTCTAGTTGAGACCATGGGGATTTCCCTCCGTAAGGCCAAGCATATTACTGATGTTATCCCAAATGAACGAGGGGCTCGGGCTCGGCCGGAACGATGTCAAAGTGCTGGCCAATCCTGTAAACTTGGACACATGAGATTTGCATTTGCGGTGGCTGCGATTCTGGCAGGGCCGCTCTCAGCGCAATGGTTGCACACACCAACGCCGGGAGTCCCGCGCACCGCCGACGGCAAGCCCGATGTGGCGGCACCTGCACCGAAGGCGGCCGACGGTCATCCGGATCTTTCCGGCGTTTGGATGCCCAATACCAGAGCCCTTCAGAATCTTGCTGTCGACATGAAGCCCGGCGACGTGCCGTATCAACCGTGGGCCGAGGAGGTGTTCAAAACTCGAGCCAATGGAGCCAAAGGCAAGGACGATCCCGCGGCGTACTGCGTGCCGGGCATGCCCAAGCTGGTCGTGCTGCCGTATCCGTACAAGATTTTTCAGATGCCGGGAGTGACGGTGATCCTCTACGAGGGCTTCACTACGTTCCGGCAGATTTTCACGGACGGGCGGGAGTTACCGAAGGATCCCCAACCTTCATGGCTGGGGTACTCCGTCGGGAAATGGGACGGCGATACGTTCGTAGTGGACACCATTGGAATCAACGACAAAACGTGGATGGATAACGCGGGGCGTCCACATAGCGACGCGCTGCACACGATCGAGCGCTACTGGCGACCCAACTTCGGAACCATGGATGTGACAATCACCTTCGACGATCCGAAGGCTTACACCAAGCCATGGACGGTGAATGAGAGTCCTTCGCGGCTCGTGGTGGGACAGGACCTGTTGGAGTACGTGTGCACGGAGAATAATAAGGACATCGAGCATCTGTTCGGGGACGGCCAGAAGTAGAGCTGACCCAAACGGCTGTGCACCGCGCGCCGGGCTTCGATCATCGAGGCCGTATAGATGTCGCGCTGCGCCCAGATCAACCGAAGGGCCTCTTACGGAGGTGTGAGATGGAAAACATTCTCGTTCTGGATGGGCTCTGCACATGGCGGAGCTTTTCACGGCTGCTTCTGACGGGAGCGGCCACGGTGCTTGCCCTTGGCGGCTCGTTAGGCATAGCCAGAGGTTCGCCGGTCGTGGTCTGCCCCAGTTCCTCCATTACACTAG
>DATDGT010000425.1:0-22175 GCA_036521975.1 Bryobacteraceae bacterium | reverse complement strand
CGCGAGGCTGTGGAAACCCTGCGAGCGATCCTGAGTAAGGCAGAAAGCGAGGCAGCGCGCGTTTCGGCGGCGCGCACGATCTTGGACATGGCACTTAAGGCGGCCGACCTGGAAGACGTACAACAGCGCCTTGACGCCCTGCAGCAGGCCGTCGAGGAAAGGAGAACCCAATGAACGAAGGAATCTCCGCTGAGAACGAAAGCTCGAACCGGCGCAAGCGTGCGCCACTCGACGAAGAAAATCGTCAAATAGCGAAAACCGGTTTGCAGGAACTCGGGCTACCGGCGGAGCGCCTCCTAAAACACCTGATCAGGGTCGGAGAGGTCATCGTCAGAGGTAACCGGGATTTCCATCGCCCGGAGGGGATGAGCCGTCAGGATACGCTATTTTGGCTAGACAGGTACAAAGAGAAATATCTTAATATTTCCCAAGAGAGGTTCCAAGAGATCGGTGGATCGTCCCATCCTCCCATCGATGAGACCTACCGGATAGCGCCAGGAATGCTGGAGGCACTGAAGGAGCTACTGAACGCTCCATAAGAGGCATCGGGCCATCGGGGACACCCTGACGAGCGAGATTGGCGGCCCGCGGGGGGCAAAGAGGACGTTTCTACTTTGCCGGCAGGAGGACATTTCTATTTTGCCCTGACACACGGATTAGCACACGGATTAGCACCCGTTGACGCCGATCTTACCGGGTGATATAGTCCGTGCGATATGCAACTCTCCATCAGCACAGCCGTGGTAGTTGGTTTAACGAGTGCAACTCTATTCGCTCAGAGTGTTCAGATTAATGGAGTCGTCCGGGACGCGACGGGATCGGCGGTTCCTGGAGCCGCGGTCACCGCTACTCAGACGGACACCGGACTTATGCGGACAACCCAAAGTGCATTCGACGGCGCCTACCTGCTGCTGGACCTTCCCGTAGGGCCGTACCGGCTGGAGGTCAAGCAGATGGGCTTCTCCACATATGTTCAGTCTGGCATTATCCTCCAGGTCGATACGAACCCCACCATCGACGTCGCGCTGCAGGTCGGCTCGGTGAATGAGCAGGTACAAGTGGAAGCGGCTGCCGCGATGGTCGAGACGCAAAGCACAGGCGTCGGACAAGTGATCAATCAACAGCAGGTGGTTGACCTGCCGCTCAATGGCCGCGACGCAACTCAGCTCATTTTCCTCTCGGGTGCATCCACTACCGGCCCCAATGGCCAGATCAATACCACCAAGAATTACCAGAACGAGACGATTATCGCTCTGGCGGGTCCGGGGGTCAGTGGAGTCACGTATATGTTGGACGGCGGCACGCATAACGATCCGTTCAATAGTTTGAATCTGCCCTTCCCGTTTCCGGATACTCTGCAGGAATTCAAAGTGGAGACCAGCGCGCTGCCGGCACAGTATGGGTATCATTCCGCGGGCGCCGTCAATGCGGTGACCAAAAGCGGGACCAATGAGATTCACGGTGACGCCTTCGAGTTCGTCCGCAACACGGACTTCAATGGCCGCGACTACCTGGCGACAACCGGGGACGGCGTCAAGCGCAATCAATTCGGTGGAACAATCGGCGGACCGATCCGGAAGAACAAGCTGTTTTTCTTCTTGGGCTACCAGCAGACCATTTTGCGCTCGGCGCCGGCGAACTCCGTAGCCTACCTCCCCACGCAGCAGATGCTCGCCGGTAACTTTACCACGGCTGCTTCTCCGGCTTGCAATGCCGGCCGGCAGATCACCCTTAAGGGGCCGTTCTTAAATAATAATAATATGGTCGCGCCCACGCTACTTAATGCATCTGCCGTGAAGGCGATGACCACCTACTTCCCCACTCCGCCCGATCAGGCATGCGGCAGGATCGTCTACAGCGCGGTGAGCGATTCAAACGAGTACATGGGGATAGCGAAAATCGACTATCAAATCAGCGCCAAACACACGCTGTTCGGGCATTACTTTGCGCCCCACGAAGCGTCGCCTCCCTCCCAAGGCACCGCGCCCGCCACCCCGCAAACCATCCTCTCGTCGATCGGTGCGGCGGGCACCGACGACCTGGTCCAATCCGGCGTGATTGGCGATACCTACGTCTTCGGACCAAACACGATCAACTCCTTTCACGCAACCGTCACCAGAACCGCGGTTCGAAAGTACGTAGCGCCGCAATTCACTCCCGCCGATGTGGGAGTCAACATCACGGCGCTCCAACCGTTCGGCATGTACACTGACGTCGTCAATTACTTCCAGAACGGCGGACTTGCCGATACCGGGTCGTTCATTACCACCCATCAACTGGCGGATGATTTCAGTCTGGTCCGGGGCAACCATCAATTGGCTTTCGGTGCGAACTGGATTCGGCCCGACCAAAACGGACACTACGCCACCTACGCAGCCGGCTTCTTCACATTTAACGGCCAGACGACCGGCTTGGCGAACGCTGACTTCCTTTTGGGCGACGCGGCCTCCTACACGCAGAACAATCTGCAGCAGGACATCGAGCGCCATGATTATATAGGCTTGTATGCACAGGATAGTTGGAAGATCAAACGGAACCTGTCGTTGAATTACGGCCTCCGGTGGGAGCCTTACATCGGGCCCCAGATGATCAAGGGCTATGTCAGTCATTTCTCGCAGGCGGATTTCAACGCGGGTGTGCATTCCACCGTCTACCCCAATGGGCCGGTTGGCACACTCTTCCCGGGCGACCCTGGATTCAACACCAATGACAGGCCGTCGAATATCGCTTGGAAAGATTTCGCGCCCCGGATTGGCATGGTTTGGGACCCCAAAGGCGACGGAAAAATGACCGTGCGCGCCTCGTGGGGAATCTTCTACGATCTGCCGTATACGATCCAGTTCTACGACTACGCGACGGGGCCGCCTTGGGGCGGGGGAATCACTATCACGCAGCCTCAGGGTGGATATTCCAATCCGTGGCTCGGCTTTCCGGGCGGGAATCCATACCCCCTCCAGTTGAGTTCCAGCTACCAGTTTCCTAACTCGGGAACCTATTTAACCACGCCCTTGAACCTCCACGCCACCTATGTGGACCAGTGGAACTTCTCTCTCCAGAGACAGATTTTGACGAATTGGCTTGTGTCAGTGAGCTATGTGGGAAACGACGCGGTTCACGCGTGGTCCTCGCGAGCGCTGGACCCCGCGATCTACGTTCCGGGAAACTGCGTCCAAGGCCAGTATGGCCTCACTGCTGCTGGCCCCTGTTCCACCACGGGAAACGTGGCGGCGCGCCGCATTTTGACGCTGGAGAACCCAAGTCAGGGACCCCTCTACGGTGCGGTGTCGCTGGTCGACGATGGCGGGACCGGCAGTTACAACGCTCTGTTGGTCTCTGTCAACCACCGGCTGGCAAATCATTTCACGGTGCTGGGCGTTTACACCTATGCGCATTGCATAGCCGATCCGCTCTCACAGTACCTGGGAGGGTCCTACACCAACCCCGCGGACCGCCGCCAGGACCGTGGAAACTGCGTCGGTGGCGAGGATCAACGCCATAACATCCAGTTCTCCATGGTCGCGGAGTCGCCCAAATACTCGCACAGGGCCCTGCAGATCCTGGCCGGCGACTGGAAGCTCGCGGCGACGGCCAGTATTCGAACCGGCGCTGCCTTCACCGTTACCACGGGTGTTAGTGAAAACTTGACCGGGTTGGGAGGAGATCGGCCGAACCAGCTTCTTGCTGACCCGTATTGCCACCCGAAAACCGTCAGTTGCTGGGTGAACCCGGCGGCGTTCGCCTACCCGGCCACCGGAACTTATGGTAACGTCGGCGTGGGGACGCTTTTTGGGCCAGGCTATTTCGGCATCAACCTGGGTTTGTTCCGGGATTTCCGCATCCGTGAGCGACAAACGTTCGAGATCCGGGCGGAGGCGTTCAACCTGGAAAACCGCATCAATTTGGGCACTCCCGTGGCGACCTTGAGCAGTTCCACCTTCGGCCAGATCAATGCAGAACCGGCCGGGAACGGCGCCGTTGCTGCCCCGGGCTACGGCCCGCGTGTGATGCAATTCTCGATCAAGTATATCTTTTAGGCTCGGAGCCCGAATTGGCCGGCGCCGCCCGAGTCGGGGCGCAGTTCGAGGCGCACGTGTCGAACGTTCTCCCTCCGACCATTTCAGGTAGAATGGGCGATTATCGGTGCAGGCAGACCCGGGGATAAGGTATCACTTCCAGTAAGGAGAACAATCAATGGCGACGAGTGCCGTCAATGTCCAGTCGGTGGCTGCGAGCGGTTCAGCGGCCCCAGGTAACAACAACAACGCCAATATTCTGGTATTAGTCACGAACCCGACTACCGGTGCGGCAGTAACCACCTTGACTCAGACAGACTTCACGGTGGTGGACCATTTTGCCCTGCCCGGCCAGAGCTGCGGCTTCAGCAATAACGTGACCAGCTTCAATAACGTTGGGACCGGGGCCTACCAAATCACCGTGACGACCCATTCAACGACACCACCGCCGGGTGGGTGCAAGTGGATTGCCGGAGACTATCTCGGCCAAGTCATTGTGAGTACGCCGGCCCTTGAAGGCCAAGCCGCATTTGTGTTGTCAATCTAGTTTCTCCCGGGCGCTTGGGAAAGGCACTCTCCATTCTGATTGCTGCATGAGGCTGGCGCCCTCTTAGCAGGCCGCGGCCAGTACTCAGCCTCCGCTCGAAAGCGAGTATCTTTTGCGTTCAGGGAGTTGTCTCGCCGTTGCCGGCAACATCTACCTGGAACGAATTGGATCGGACCTGGGCGGCGCGACGTAGCCAGTTTGGGACTCTGGTCCGATACGCCGACGATCTGGTGGCGATGTGCTCGCGACGATCGAGGAGCGGGTGAGGCCCAGGTTTCAAGTATACTGAGGGTGCATTCGCTGTTGGAGCCGCACGAACCTGGGGCTTCTCTACGATGAGTCCCGGAAAGAGCAGCCATCTATAAACGTTTCCACTTCGATCTCTCAGCCGTCCTTCGTCCCGATGGCAACGTCGGTCTGTTGGCCAAGCCGAATTCGAAACCTCAGCGAGACAATTTGAACATTACGTACAAGGACACCATGAACAACATTTTTGTCGGCAATCTCAGCTTCCAAACCACGCAGGAGGACCTGCTCTCGACTTTTTCCCAATTCGGCAACGTTGAACGAGTCAATATAGTCACGGACCGGGATACCGGTCAGCCCCGCGGCTTTGCGTTCGTAGAAATGACCAACGCGCAGGACGCGCAAAAGGCCATCGCTCAATTGAACGGAGCCGAGTTGAATGGCCGCGCCCTGAACGTGAACGAAGCTCGCCCAAAGCCTACCGGCGGGGGTGGCCGGGGAGGATTCGGCGGAGGAAACCGGGGGGGACACGGCGGCGGGCGCGGATCTCGGTGGTAAGCATTTATCAGTCTGCGGATGATTCATGCATTGGGCGGCGAAGCCCTCTCCCCGAAGTGGCTGGCAAACCGCAGGCGAGGAACGTAGAGATGTTACCCGGTGAAGCGGAGGCGGGTGCTGATGGCTGAAGTCAGACTTCACGATGGCGAATCGATTGAGAATTTGCTTCGGCGGTTTAAGCGGCAGGTCCTCCAAGAGGACATCCTCAAGGAGACGAAGCGGCGTTCATACTACCTGAAACCCGGACAGAAGAAGCGATTGAAGTCCGAGCTAGCCCGCAAACGGGAGCGCAAGAGGCGAACGCGCGAGGCACGCCCGAAACTCGATAGCCCACAAAGAACCGGTCATTGACAAGGAGACTTTCAAGACATCGTGATGCAATATTTCGTTCGCACCTTGGAGAAGCACAAGGAGAGTAGCGGAGCATTCAGCTCCGAGCTGCCCTGTCCCGGACTTGCCGCTGCCAAAGCGGAGGCGAAGCGTCTCGTCCTTGCTGCGAGTCCGGCCGTGCGACTCCAGGCCGATGCGTGTGCCAGGAACAGGGAGATCGTTCAAACGAAATATCGATGCTGGATCAATGAGCAAGGTGAGTTCCGGGAGAGCGTGCTTGTCTGAAGTTCGTCCGCGGATTGCGCGGAGACGAGATTCAATCGGCGAATCAACAGGCGATGCGGCGTCGGCCTACAGCACTTTGGCATCGTGAACGATCTTGCCGTCCACGATGGTCAACACGGAGCCGATCTTTTTGATATCCGTGTCCGGCACTGTGAAATAGTCGCGGTCCAGGACAGCGAGATCGGCTAATTTGCCGCGTTCGATCCAGCCGATTTTTTCTTCCATCCTCAGGAACCAACTGTTATTGCGCGTGAACAGGCGGAGTGCCTCGGCGCGCGTCAGGTGTTGTCCCGGATTTACTTGATCGCCGAACGAGTTGACGCCGGTGGTCGCGTAGTAGATGTGCAGCCACGGATTCAGCGGAGCAATGTGAACGCCGTCTCCGTGGATGCCCACCTGAATCCCGTGCTCGATGATAGTGCGGAAGGGCGGGCCGGTAATGACCTTCGGGTCCGATGAGGTGACCCAGCGGAACGCGCCCATCTCCACTCCGCAGCCCAGCGCCTTGAGACGGTTGAGAAGATCGGCATTAACCTCGGGGACGTGATGCACCACCCAACGGAGCTTGGTGATGTCGAACTCCCGATTGACCGCCTCATAAGCATCCACCACCTGCGTCAGACCGGCGAGGTTCTGCACCGCATTTTCGTTGCGCCAGCCGGCTTGCGCCACCAGACGCTGCGCCTCGCGCCACACGGCCCCGCTCGCCAGAGGCGCGGCCCACTCGCCAATAGCGCCAGTGCGCAACATGTCGTCCCCAAAAAATGGAAATTGGTTCCGCAGGCGTTCTTTCAACTCGGGCAGTTGAGGATCGTTCTGGTTCTGCAAGAAATTCATCTGCAAGCGAACGATGGTTTTTCCTTCGCGGTGGAGCTCCAGCCACGGGTCATACATGCGGTACTGATCGAGGTTCGAAAGAATTTGATTCGGGTGAAGTGGACCGGGAGTGGGAAACAGGACCTGATCCAGATGCGTGGTCAGGCCGACGCTCGCAGAATATTGCATCGCGTCCAGCGTGCTGCGTGTCCGGTCCGCGAAGGTCTGCATCTTACGGAGGTAGAAGAGGGCCGAAGCAGCGGGGCCTCCGCCTGTGAATCCAGCCGCGGCGATGGCGCCATTCGCGGAGACCTTCACCGGCACGATCTCCGGATGCACTTTCGGTCCTGCGTCGGCTGCGTCAAAATAGGCTTTAGCCAAGCTGTTCACGGCGCAGGGTCCGGTAAATCGCTCGAACAGGAAAACCGGGCGATCGGGAACGGCCGCGTCGAGTTCGGCGAGCGAGGGATGCCGATGTTCGGCCCACTGATTGGGATGCCAGCCGCCCATGGAAGTGATCCATGCGCCCTCGGGCACGCCCTTTCGACGTGCAGCGAGAGCCTCCTGAACTTCCCGGATGGAAGCCGTGTTTTCAAGAATGGTGTGGTAGCCGGGGCGGTTTGCAAGGCTCACGCTGTGGATATGAGGCTCGATTAAACCCGGCACTGCGATACGGCCCTTCAGATCGATCACGCGAACGCTCGGGCCGCGCTTGGGAGGCGATCCGCCAACCGCGACGAACCGGCCATTGCGAATCGAAACCGTATTCACAACGGTATCGCTCGCATCCATGGTGTGGATTCTGCCGTTGACCAGCGCCAGCGTGATCTCGTCGTCGAAGGGCGGCGCGGGGGCTTGGCCGGAGAGAATGGTTGCCGCCGGTCCGGCGCCGAATGCGGCCATCGCCCCAACGCCCCCGGCTAGGAAGCCGCGGCGGGATGGGCGCTCGCCTGTTGGTATTTTGTCGCTCATGTAAGTCGGATTATATCGGTCGAGCCTAGCACCTGCAACCGACCCCCCGCGCCGTTTCTCGCGCGCACTGACAGAGCGGGCTATCGGCGGGGCCCTACCTGGATGGTCACGTCTGCCGGCGTGGATAGCTCCCCATCGTTTGCCGTCGCCCTTAGTACGTACGTTCCAGGCTGTGGGAACGTTGCCTTGGTCACGGCCTGTCCATTGTCCACAGGAATCGGACCGTCATTATCGAACGCCACTTTCGCCGGCCCGCGATATTCGAACCATGTGACGGTCAACCCAGCCCTCGGCCGCCCCGCGGAGTTGTTGCTCTGGGCTTTGCCTTTGGAGGCGTCGGGGGCCCCGGCCGGGCGTTCCTTCGGCGCACGCGGCTTCGGGAGGCCGTCGTCGGTCACCATCGCGGTAAGGCTCACGGGCGCACCGGCGCTCGCCTCCGTAAACCGCGCGATGGCAATCGAAGGGGACTGGTTAGGATCGTCCAGTCCAGGGCTCAGGTTTCCGCGAGTTTGAATCAGCCTCTCGAGGATCTCCTCATCCTGAATCAGATGCCCGTACGCTTTTTCCGTGCGACCGTTCGCCGTAATGCTCCAGACGATTTCTTTGTTCCCGAAATCGGCGGGAACTGTCACTCGAAAAACCCACGCGTGCCGCCTGGGCAGAAAGTAGGTCGCCTGGCCCTGATCCGTGGGTCCCGGCTCGATTTTGTTGTCGGGGCCGGCCGGAATAGCGGGCTCCTCTTCGTAATTCCGGTTCATGTAACCAAACACCAACGTAAACGTGCCGTTCGGGTTCCTGATCCAGCCGTCGAACGACGGGACCACGTCCTGGCCTCTCGAGAATTTCGTCTGCGGAATATAGGTAGGCGCGGGAGGCTGAGCGGCCGCCAAGCCTGCCGCAACCGTCATTACGATAAAAAATCCACGCAGCATCGCTCTCTTGATTCTGACTTCTGACTCCTGACTCCTGTCTCCTGTCTCCTGTCTCCTGACTCCTGTCTCCTGTGTTCGTCTTACCTGCCGGCCACGAGCTTCTTCCTCGCCTCGACCCGCTGCTGGTAATCGGCGTCATCGATGTAGAACAGGCTGACCCACGCAAAGCTCATCTCGTCGACCGTTCGCTGTCCGCTGCCGACCCAATTTTTCGGGTCTGGATTATGCGGGTTGTTGTCGCTGTTATCGTGCCAGGTGGTCACGTGAATCACCGTACCCGCGGGAAGAAGCGGCGACACATCCTCGCCATAGTTGTAAGTTATGCTCCACCCGAACTGATAGTCGCTCACGCAACTGAGCGTTTCCGATCGCGCGGGACCGGGCCGCGCGGAATCCGCGCGCACATCCGGGTAAATCGCTTCCATGCACTGAGCTCTGCCGCGGAAATGGAAATGCGGTTGGTAAGCGGTGATCACCGCCGGCTTCGGCAGACGAAAATAACCGTCGCTGCGGGTGATTTGTCCTGGGGGCAAGTCGAGATCGCCGACGTCACCCATGTGCTGCGTGAATGCGACATATTTGGGAACTGTCCCCTTGGGATACAGCTTCAGCCCCAGCGACATTTTGACCGGCGTCGCTTCGCCATTCGGATGGAGATGGAGGTTGAAGTGGATCTTGGAGCCGGCCTTGATCAGACGGCCGGAATCGTTCGGGAAAATATCGGCGTTCTTACCGACCGCGTATTCGTTCAAGAACAGGCCCACGGGGTCGTCTTCGGGGTCCTCGATGAGATTGGTAGTGCAGTGGTGGACCACCTTGAAGCCCGAATCCGGCTTGGTCTCGATCGCTTGGATATAGACGTCTTCGGTGAAGCCGGGGTCGATGTCTACGTCGTAATACTCATCCCCGCCTTTGGCTCGCAACACATAGGGCTTGGGCATGGAGATGACAATGTCGGGCTTGCCGATGTGCCACTTGTCCAGATCGCTGAACTGGCGCGGCGGCGGCATGTCCTTCGGATTGCCTTCGGGCGCGCCTTGATCGACCCAGGCCGAAATGGCCGCGATCTCGGCGGCGCTCAACGATGGGTCGTCCTTGAACTTATCGATCCCCACGTTGCGGTCGACGTGCCAGGGCGGCATTTGCCTCAAGACCACTTTCGATTTGATCGCGCGCGCCCAGGGGCGCGCCTCTTCATAGGTCATCAGCGGCATCGGGGCGATCGACCCCGGCCGATGACAGTTCTGGCACGACCTTTGAAGGATCGGCGCGATATCTTTGGTGAAAGTAACGGTAGAATCCGCGGCGAGCGCCACGGAACCCGCAAAGAGCAAAGCGGCGAATCGGATCTTCATCTTCCGGCCTCCTACTGCCGTTAAGGCTCGAAGCTCCCCATCAGTATATATCCGGCTGCCGCCGGGCGCCAGGCGACCCCCAGCACCCCGCAGCACTCGCCTTCGCCCCGGCAAATATTGGAGCTCCAGACTTTGATCGATCTTCGGAAGGGGACCCGCCCGGACTTGTGCCCAACTCAGCTCAGTTATACTAGCTGCGTTATTCGCGAAAAGGAGGATGTATGCATTCAGGCCTTACTTCCGTTGTGGTGTTTCTTACGGCGGGCTTTGCCGCCTATGGTGCGCAGACCGATGGGCCAGTTGCAAAATTGGACTCCGGCACGATTTCCGCAGCGTCCAGCGCCACCGGAGACGTGCGCATCTACAAGGGCATTCCTTTCGCCGCGCCTCCCGTGGGAGATCTGCGTTGGAAGGCGCCGCAACCGGTCGCGCACTGGTCCGGAGTCCGGAAGGCGGACGCTTTCGGGCCTACGTGCATGCAGGGCAACGGCTCGGGGTCGAGCGAGGATTGCCTCTATCTCAACGTCTGGACCGCCGCGAAATCAGCCAGTGAGAAACGCCCGGTGATGGTGTGGATCTACGGGGGCGGCTACAACACCGGCTCGGGTTCTCAGGCCATGTACGATGGCGAAGCGCTGGCGCGAAAAGGCGCCGTGATTGTCACGCTCAATTACCGGCTGGGCGTATTCGGATTCTTTTCGCACCCCGAATTGACCAGGGAATCCGACCGGCGCGGCGCGGCAAACTTCGGAGTGATGGACGCGATCGCGGCGCTCGAATGGGTTCAGAAGAACATCGCGCAATTCGGCGGAGACGCCAGGCGGGTCACGATTTTCGGCGAGTCCGCGGGCGCTGGGATGGTGGCGAATCTCATGGTCACGCCCAAGGCCAAGGGCCTGTTCCAGCGGGCAATTGGCGAGAGCAGCGCCTGGTCCACGGCTTCGATCAAACGCCTGAGCACGTTATCGGAAGCCGAGCAGGCCGGAGCGAAATACGCAGACGGGCTAGGCGCCAAATCGCTCGCGGAGTTGCGCGCTAAGCCCGCCGATGCGGTTCTCAAAGCCGGCCGGGGCGTTGGGCCGGTCGTGGATGGCTGGCTGATTCCGGAGGATCCGGGCGCTGTCTTCACCGCAGGCAAGCAGATCGATGTGCCGGTGCTCGCCGGATCGGACCGCGATGAGTCGTTCGGCGGGAATCCGCGCAGTGCGGAGCAGTTCATCGAGCAGGCCCGCACGCGCTTCGGCGATCTGGCGGACCAATATCTCAAGCTTTATCCGGCCGGCTCGGACGAGCAGGCGCGCGAATCCGCCTTCTTGTCGGGCCGCGACGAGATGGCGTTCGTAATGCGCAACTGGGCGCGCCTGGCCGCCAAGCCGGGAAAAGCGAAAGCGTATGTCTACTATTTCACCGAGCAGCGGCCGCCCGCGTCCAATGGCAAAGAAGGCGGCGCGTTTGCTCCCGGTCCGCACGGGAGCGCAACGCACGTTTCCGAAATTCTGTACGTTTTCAATCACCTCGATAACAGCCGCCCCTGGACGGATTCCGACCGGCGGGTGGCGGATAAAATGTCGTCATACTGGGTCAACTTTGCCGCCAACGGGGACCCCAATGGCAAGGCGCTGGCGAAGTGGACAGTCTATGATGGAACCGCCAAGACCGCGATGGTGTTGGGCGAGCAGCCCCAGGGGACGCAAGCCCCGAGCGAGGAGCAGCTCGCATTCTTCCAAACATATTTCGAAAAGCTATACGCAAAATAAGGTACTAAACACTGCGACATTATTGCCTGCAAGCGCGGGCGCGGCCACGGCCAGAGTGGGGTCGCCTAACACCTCTGCGTTGCGATCGTGGTCAGCACGTTTAGCTGTTACTGAGCCGCGACCACAGGGAGCGGTTTGCTGAACCTTCCGAGCTTACGGACGGATCACGGACTTAATCGCCTTGTCTAAACGCGCAGGATACCGGCAGGCCTGTGCTAAAAGGGGAATATGGCCCAATCTCAGGCGGTTTTCGGGACTTACGAAAGTGCGGAACAGGCCGAACGGGCCGTGGAGATGATGCGCTCGGCGGGATTCCGGGACTTAGATATCTCGATGCTGTGTACCGAGAACATAGGCAACAAGGATCTCGCCATTGATAAGACCACGAAAGCCCCCGAAGGAGCCGTAGCGGGCGGAAGCGCCGGCGCAGTTTTGGGAGGCGCCTTGGGTTGGTTGACCGGCATTGGCGTCCTGATGATTCCGGGCGCGGGCCCTTTCCTGGCGGCGGGACCGCTGATGGGCCTGCTGGGAGGCGTCGGACTCGGCGGAACGCTCGGCGGTCTTGCGGGCGCCCTGATCGGAACCGGTATTCCCGAGTTCGAGGCCCGGCGCTACGCCGGCCAGATCCACGGCGGTCATGTCCTGTTGTCGGTGCACTGCGATAATCAGGATTGGGCGAATACGGCCGCGGAGTTGTTGCGGCACAGCGGCGCCCATGACATCTCCCGGATGGGCGAGGCCGAAGCCCAGTTCGATGCGAGCGACCGCCCTCATATCAAGCGCACCTCCGCGGACGAATACGAAGCCGAGTTCAGAAGGAACTTCGAATCCTTCCATCGCGATCTCGGCGCTTATGAGGAGTTCGCGTCGATATACGCTTGGGGATATAACATGGCGAAAGATCCGCGTTTTCGGGACCAAACGTTCGAGAAATCGGAACCGGATTTGAAACAGCTCTTTTGCTCCTCCAACCCGTCGGTGCAGTGGGAAACCACCTCCACGCTAGTCCTTTTCGGATGGGAGCAGGCAGGCGGCACGATCGAGAACCGGTTCGCGATCATTTGAGTGGCGCTAAATCACATATGTATTTACTCCTGCGGACCGGGCCGGATTCCGGGAGCCTTCAGCCGGACCCGAAACAGATGCGTGCAAGCAGTTATGAACAGGCTCTTATTATCGGCATCGCCGAAAGCAAGGTTCGTCGCACAGATTCTCGGACGGGGCTCGCCAGTGATTTGGGGAAGCTGAAGCGTACCCAGGTGCTTGCCTGCAGGCGATACGATCCATACTTCGCCGGGGCCCACGGCATTAACGGCGTAGAGATTGCCCTGCTGGTCTGTCTTCAGGCCGTCATTGCCCGCCTCGATGAACAGTTTACGGTTGGCGATGGTTCCGTCGGGCTGGACATCGTAGCGAAAAGTCTTTCCGAAGCCTCCCGTGACGTATAATCGTTTTTCATCCGGCGAGAACGTAATCCCGTTGGGGAATTCGCCGGGATGATTCTCGTCGCTATCGAGCAGCGTAACCTTACCGTCTTTGATCAAGAACACGCCGTTATAGGACAATTCCCGCAAAGGACCGTCGGCGCCGCCTCGAAGGCCGTTGACGCTATCGGTAAAATACACGCCCCCGTCCGCCTTCACAGCCACGTCGTTGGGTCCGCTAAATCGCTTTCCTTCGTAGCGGTCGGCCAGCAGGGTGCGCGTACCGTTCTTTTCGAGGCGCACCACATTGCGGTCCGCCATGGCGGTAATGATCAAGCGGCCCTGCGGGTCGAGAGTCAGGCCGTTGGACCCAATCAGCAAAATCGCGAGACGCCCCGCTGTTGTTTGCTGGCCGACGTGGAGAACGTCGGTCCCCGTATAACCGCTGCGCTCCAGGTACACTGACAACGGCGCACCTTCCTCCCACTTGTAGATCACGTTCGCGGCGCAATCGCTTAAAGGCAAATACCCGCGATTGCCCTGCTTCACCCATACCGGGCCTTCGGTCAACCCGAAATGTTCGCCCAGAATGTCGAGCTTCGCATCGGTCGAAATGATCGCATCGAGCGTCGGGTCAAGGCGGACGACCTTGAAATGGGCGTGCGACGGACGCCGTCTGCGCCGCGAGCCTCGGCTGCGCCGCAAGCCAGTGATATACCGCGAGCCCTGCGACGATGGCGAAGAAAATCCATTTGGCGCGAGTCATGGATCAATCATAATATCGTCCGCGATCCTTGTGAACGCCTTGCCTCAAATATCCGATTCGGAGCCGCGACGGGGTGCCGACGGATTACGGGTCTGGCCGCTAGGCCCGCCGCCTTTCCCTTCCTCTACGGCCTGACTGCGATTGTGGTACCATGAGGCATATTAGATAAAGGCACGGCAGTTTGATGGTGCCCATCGAATAGGCGTCTCTGCGACGATGGAGGGTCCCGGAGCGGGCCGGGTCCTCTAGATTTCGCGAGGCTATCGTAGTACACCGTCTTGCGCCGCCCTGTCGTTAAACTCACAACTCGAACACTCCTTGTATTAATCGAAATGAAAAAAGCACTTATCCTTTTTTGTACTCTCACGAGCTTAGTCTTCGGCCAGCAGAACCTTCAGCCTGACGTCCCTCTGATTCGCATGGATGTGAATCTCGTCCTGGCGCACGCGACGGTCGTCGATAAGAATGGCAAAGCAATCTCGGATCTGGGCCAACAGGCGTTCAGCCTGTTTGTCGACGGAGTTCCGCAAAAGATCACTCTTTTCAGGAAGGACGATGCACCGGTGACGGCTGGTATCCTCGTGGACAACAGCGCGAGCATGGCGCCCAAGGGGCCCGAAGTTCTGGCTGCCGCACTTGCCTTCGCCCGAGCTAGCAACCCGCAGGACCAGATGTTTGTTGTCCACTTTAGCGACCAGGCTCGTTTCGGTTTGCCCCCTGAGGTTCCCTTCACGGGGAATATTTCGACGCTCGAAGAGGGGCTTTCGAATTTCAAGCCCGAAGGAACCACTGCCCTTTATGACGCCATTGAGATGGCCGGCTCTCAACTACATAAGGCAAGTCTTGAGAAGAAGGTCCTCCTGGTGATCAGCGATGGTGGGGATAATTCGAGCAAGACGCATTTGGAAGAGGTCTTGAAGCTTGCACGGGCGTCCGGTTACTTGATCTACTGTATCGGCATTTATGACTCAACGGACCGGGACAGGAATCCTCAGGTCCTCCAGGAATTGGCTGACGTAACCGGCGGTAAAGCATACTTCCCACAAGAGCTGCAGGAAGTAACGGGTATCGCCGTGGAGATAGCCCGTGACATACGCAAACAATACACGTTAGGCTTTGACGGTCCGCACGACGGCCAGTACCATCGCATCACAGTTACTGCGCATGATGCACGCCTGGGCGAGCTCGATGTTCGCACTCGTGCTGGTTATCTTGCGCCACCGCCCCCCAGTGAGCACCACGACTCCAGGACAGAGGGGAATCACTCGGGTGAATAGTCGTCAGCTGGATTAGCTTGGAGGAAAAGTTCACGGATCTGATCCTCCAAGTCTATCCAGCTGACGATGCGGCCTCTTGGCTAGCCGCGCGCTGTGTGGACCTCTAACGGTTGTTAGCCGTAGTTTCCGTGTCTGCTCCCGTTACCGGTGCCGCATCCGCAGAAGTTGCCGTTTGCCCGGGCACGTACACGCGGAGGCGCACTCGGCGGGCTAACGCATGCTGTTCTTTCTGACTCAAGTTCCCACTGAATCCCTCGACCTCTGCCGCAAGTTGCGTAGGCGTTTGCTCTTCTCCCATGCCGAGCATGGTAATGCTTCTAAGGTCGACGTTTCCAGCGACCAGATACCTCGCTACGCTTTCCGCGCGCTGCCGGCTGAGCGTCAGGTTATACTTCTCCGTCCCAGTTGTGTCCGTGAAGCCGACGACTTCGACGAAAGAACGAGGCGTGGTCGCAAGCTTCTGGATCACGATATCCAGCGCAACCTTAGCCGCGTCGGAAAGATTGCTTCGGTTGAAGGCAAACGTCACATTCGCGGTTTCCGTGAGTGTGAAGTCCCAAGCCTTCATATATTGATTCTCGATTTTAACCATATTGGCTGCGTTCGCATCAATTTGTGATTTATTGGCCTGTGCCTGCTGCGAAGCGGCCTGTGCCTGTTGCAAAGCCTGATCGGCCGTGCTCGTTGTGGTAGCTAACTTGTTGTCGGTGGTTGCTATACGTTCATCCAGCCGCGATACATCAGTCTGCTCTTGGCTGGAGAGAGCTGCATATTGCGCGTTGGTCTGAGCTTCCAGCTGAGTTACGCGGTCGTTTACGATACCAGTCTTGACTTTTACGTATCCCTTCGTGGCGCAACCAAAAGTCAAAAGTGACAGTATAATTGGTACTAAAATAACAGTTTTCATATCTAACCCTCCCTTTGGCGAATAAAGTTTTTCTCCATCGCTTTTTTTGAGCCCCGTAAACATACTCCCTCCGTTTCCGCTTGGGCAACCGCCCGGATCGGACACCCGTGCTTTGTAAAACGCCGATGTCTTCGATCTGTTTTGGACTCCTTCCACTGAGACGATGACCGGCCGCCATTGGAAGATCCAGAATCTGAGATTTTCAAGTCTTTAATTTGGTAGTCCGAGCTAGCCTCGCTTTTGATGCAACCGCTTCAACACAATGCCGATCGAAGCATCATAGTGGGGAGTTATGGTGCCTCCCCCGAGCCATGCGCAAAGTTCTTCTCCCGAACCCCGACATCCTGATTTTGGAAGCGATCGAGGGGGTCCGGATAGCCTCACGGTGCGTGTTGGGCAAATGCCTTGGTCCCTAAAGCTGTACAATCCTATCCATGCGCCCCATACTGCCTCTTCTTGCGTTCTCCATTTCCATGCTGGCGTCCGCCGCGTCCGTGGACGGAATAGCCATCCACTCCACCGTACGCGGCAACGGACGTAAAACGGTCGTTCTCGTTCACGGCTGGACCTGTGACGAATCCTCCTGGCGCGATCAAGTGCCTTTCTTTGAGAAGAACTACCGCGTGATCACACTGGATCTGCCCGGCCATGGCAGGAGCGGCTCGCCAGTGAACCGTCCGCTCACCATGGATCTCTTCGCCAAATCAATCGAAGCGGTCCGGATCGAAGCAAAGGCTGGAAAAATCGTGCTCGTCGGCCACAGCATGGGTACTCCGGTCATCCGCCAGTATGCGCGAATGTATCCGGCAAATGTCGCGGCGCTGGTGCCTGTCGATGGAGTTCTCCACCTGTCGGGGAGCCCGAACGCTCCCAACCCTGATCGAATGAAAGGGCCGGAGGGCCTGAAGAACCGTGAGGCCATGATCCGGGGAATGTTCGGCAAGTCCGCCACCCCCGCCATTCAGGAGCACATCTTGAAAATGATGCTCGCTGCCCCCGAAGCCACAGCCTACCAGGCGATGGCCGCTACCTTCGCAGCTCCGAATTGGATCGAGGAGACGTTTACCGTGCCCGCTCTCGGCATCTACGCCGATCACTCGACCGCCAACGATCCTGCGTACTTCAAGAAAATCTTCCCGAATGGAACCGCAGTCGAAGTCCCGAATACCGGCCACTTCGTGATGATGGAGCAACCCGCCGAATTCAACAAGCTCCTGGCAGACTTCCTCCCCAAAGCCAATTTCTGAGGACCACTGAAGTGTCTAAATTTCGTGCAGTCGGGTTGGGCAAGACGGTGGCACAGGCCAGTTGCGTTAGAGTTTCTTCAAGTACTCCAGCAGCGCAGACTTCTGGTCCTCGGGTAGCGAAGTGCCGAATGCATCGCCACTGTGGCCAATATTGCTGTTGCCTGGCTGGGTTGTGTCATAGATCCAAACGTTCGGTCCCGTGGCATCAAGCTCGCTCTGATAGCCGACTTTCGCTGGGTCGAATTCACGGTCTCCCATGGCGAACTTCGCGGGGCGCTGATCCGGATGCAGGAGGTCATACAACGTGGGTGCAGAACCGTTATGCAGATACGGGGCGGTCGCCCAGATGCCATTCAGTGGCCGTGCCAGATATTGAGCCGTGGCGCGCCAGACTGCCGGATTCACATCCATCCCCGCCTGATCTGCCGCGCTTATGCCGTCGTCTACGAAGGCCCTTTTCTTTAGTCCATCTAAGGATAGGCGCGACAGCGTTGGGGAAGGGGATCTTTCCCACCGGTTGCCCGAAACTATTGGCGCGATTCGGATCTGTTCCAATTTGTATTTGAGCGAACATCCTGCCCTGGTGACAGCCGGCGCATTTCTCATTGAAGATTTGCTCCCCTGTTTGCGCTTTGGCTTGGTCGATCGCGCCCAGCACGTCGGCCGGCCATTTGGGCGGCTGGAGTTTGTGGGTCAGCACTTCCAACCGGTGCAGGTTCCCAATCCGCAACGTGGATTCGTGAGTCTTTGGGTCGAAGACGGCCCCCATTCCCAGGGACTGCCCGATGTTGCGTTCCAGAATGGAATTTGTATCCCCATCGTAGTGAATCCATCCGAAGTCCGCGGGCTTGCGCCCGATGTTATCGGGAACACTCCAGATGAATGGAAAACTAACCGGTGATTGCATCTTCACGGCGTATTGGGGAAACAGTAAGTTTCGGGCCGCACCGAACGCGTCGACCCGTCCGGGTCCTGGTTCGGTTCCATCTACCAGGAGCTTCCCGTTCTTGAGATAGGCCAGCCGCGCTTTCAGAAGTGCGACGTCTTCCTTGAGCCGCTCTCTTCAAAGGTTGATTTGGGCGCGGGTCGTGTCGCATCCGCTACAGCCGAAGAAACGGAATGAAAGGCGGAATCTCCGTTCGCCGCGGCCTGGACGTTCGCCGCCCCTTGTACGGCCGATTCACCGGCGTATTTGCCGGCTTCTTGGTCCGACGGCGTATTCGGTGTGTTTCGTTGCTTGTCCATGGCGACGATCAAGGCTACAAGTTCCCCGGGGTTCTTCATCACCGCATCCAGCGAGTCCTTCAACTCTATCTGGTACGCCTGAAGGTTTATGAGAGATGGAGCGCCGTCGATGCGAACATGCTTGTCATGATAGGTCAGTTCGCCGACATGGCAGGCAGCACAATTGAAACCCACGGTTTCGATTCCAACCGTGGCAGCATTTCTAGACCGGGATACTGTTATGCCGACCGGCAAGGTGTAGGGGTTTGCCGGCCCGGCATGATCCGCCAGAAATCCAAACCGATCCATCTCCTGGAGAAACGGCTTGCCGGTCTTGACGCTCTTCAGACTTGCGAGCAATGCGTATGGCATCAGTTCGCTTTCCTCCGCCAAATGATAGTACTCGTCACGTTCCCCCTGTGACCAGCCGTTAGCACTGTAAATAACGGCGTTTCGCGAATCCGCTGAGGATTCCGGCTGAACTTTACGGGTACAGTCCTCCAAGAGTACGAGTGCGGTTGCAAGCAAGACGCTGCGGGAAGCGAGCATTGCGCCATTATGTCTTTGTCCCAGGCTGGGCGAGATCGTAGCGATCCAGGTTCATGACCTTGTTCCACGCGGCCACAAAGTCTTTCACGAACTTCTCCTTCGATCCCGCACAGGCATAGACCTCTGCGAAGGCACGCAGTTGCGAGTGCGAACCGAAGACCAGGTCCACGCGTGTTCCGGTCCACTTCACCGCGTTCGTATTGCGGTCGCGGCCCTCGTACACACCTTCATCAGCGGCCGGCTGCCATTGTGTGCGCATGTCCAGCAGATTGACGAAGAAGTCGTTGGTCAAAGTCCCCGGCGTCGCCGTAAGGACGCCGTGCTTGCTGCCGCCGGCATTTGCGCCGAGCACGCGCAGGCCGCCGACCAGAACCGTCATCTCAGGGCCCGTCAGCCTCAGCAACTGCGCCCGGTCCACCAGGGCCTCCTCCGGCTTCATGAACTGGGTCCTGCTACTGCTAACGTAGTTGCGGAAACCGTCGGCCCGCGGCTCCAGCGGAGCGAAAGAGGCAACGTCGGTTCGTTCCTGCGACGCATCCATGCGTCCCGGCGTAAAGGGTATTTTCACGTCGATGCCGCCCTTTTTCGCAGCTTCCCCAACGGCTGCGCAGCCGGCGAGGACGATCAGGTCAGCCAACGAGACCCGTCTGGCCTGTCCGTTCGACTGCGCCGATTTTGAAGCGTTGAACTCCTTTTGGATCGCCTCCAGCCTTTCGATGACCCTTGCCAGCTCGCTGGGTTGGTTCACTTCCCAATCCTTTTGCGGCGCGAGGCGGATGCGTGCGCCGTTCGCGCCCCCTCTCTTGTCGGAGCCTCGGAAGGTCGATGCAGACGCCCAGGCGGTCGAGACGAGATCGGACACCGACATCCCGGACGCGAGAATCTTCTCCTTCAGCCCCGCGGCGTCCTTTTCATCGATCAGCGGATGGTTCACAGGGGGGATTGGGTCCTGCCAAATCAGAGTCTCCTTTGGCACAAGCGGGCCCAGGTAGCGCGCGATCGGGCCCATGTCGCGGTGCGTGAGCTTGAACCAGGCACGGGCAAACGCGTCCGCGAATTGATCGGGGTTTTCGTAGAACCGCCGCGAGATCTTCTCATAGGCCGGGTCGAGCCGCAGCGAGAGATCGGTGGTTAACATGGTCGGCACGCGCTTCTTTGTTTTGTCGAATGGGTCGGGGATTGTCGCGTGCCCATTCTTGGCCCGATACTGTTTCGCTCCCGCCGGACTCGTTTCCAGTTCCCACTCGTTCTCGAACAGGTTTTTAAAATACAGATTGCTCCACTTTGTCGGCGTCTGCGTCCAAGTGACCTCCGGACCGCCGGTGATAGCATCGCCGCCGACACCGGTGCCGTACTTGCTTTTCCAGCCGAGCCCCTGCTCCTCCAGGGCCCCGCTTTCAGGCTCCGGCCCCACCAGCGATGGGTCGCCCGCCCCGTGCGTCTTGCCGAACGTGTGCCCGCCCGCAATCAGGGCGACAGTCTCTTCGTCGTTCATCGCCATACGGAAGAACGTCTCGCGGATATCTTTCGCCGCTGCGATCGGGTCGGGATTGCCGTTCGGGCCTTGGGGGTTCACGTAGATGAGACCCATCTGGACCGCGCCCAGCGGCTCCGCCAGTTGACGTTCGCCGCTGTACCGTTCATCGCCCAGCCACGTGCCTTCGGGACCCCAGTAGAGTTCCTCCGGCTCCCATACGTCGGCGCGTCCGCCGGCGAACCCGAACGTCTTGAAGCCCATCGATTCCAGCGCGACGTTGCCGGCGAGAACCATCAGGTCGGCCCAGGAGATCTTTTGACCATACTTCTGTTTGATCGGCCACAGCAGCCGGCGCGCTTTATCGAGGTTTGCGTTGTCCGGCCAGCTATTCAGGGGCGCGAACCGCTGCTGCCCCGCGCCGGCGCCGCCGCGCCCGTCGGTAATCCGATAAGTCCCTGCGCTGTGCCATGCCATGCGGATCATCAACCCGCCGTAATGGCCGTAATCGGCTGGCCACCAATCCTGGGAGTCGGTCATTAGGGCGTGCAGGTCCTTAATCACTGCATCCAGGTCAAGGGTTGCAAACTCCTTGGCATAGTCAAACCCGTCGCCTAGGGGGTAAGACAATCTGGAGTTCCGGTGAAGAACCGAGACGTCTAGGGCGTCCGGCCACCACTCGCGATTCCTGGGCCCGTGCGCGACCGGGCACTTCGCCGCGCCTGCTGCAGTTTGGCCATTCTTGGCGGGATCCGCCGCTGTCCCTGTTACTTCTTTTTCCATCTGTATCTCCTCTCCTTCGAATTAAAAACCGTATCGGGGCACGACTTTAGTCGTGCCGGCAAGCGCACAGCGGACGCGTTGTGCGCGTTATTAAGAGAACCGCGCCGGGGCGCGCACTTGGTGCACAGCCCCCGGAAAATGAGTTCGCATTCGCGAAGCACCCGCTTGCCCAGCGAACGCGCGGCAGGCCGGGGCACATCGTACCATTCCAGGTCCTCGATATTGCCGCAGCGGTCGCAGATGAAGTGGTGATGCCGCATACCTTTCGCATCAAATCGCGCCGCGCGGCCCTCCATGGCCACTTCACGAACCAAACCAGCCTGCACCAAGTCGCGCAAATTGTTATAAATCGTAGCCCTAGAGGAGAGCGGAATCGAGCGCGGATCGAGGCGGTTAACAGCTTTGAAGATCTCCGCCGCCGTAGGATGCCCCGCCTGCTCCATCAAGAACGCCATCACAGCGTAGCGCTGCGGAGTGCTCCGCAGACCGCTGCCCGCAAAGGAGCGTTTGATCGCCTCGGCGTCCAACATATAGATTATATCTAATCTGAAAGTCAGTTTAAAGTGTTGGTACGGGTGCGCGACATGGAGGTGCAGACTCGATCGGTCTTCTTTTTTGTAGCTTTTTTCTTAGCGTCTATATACGCTAAGAGAAAGGAGACCCTTGATGACCGACTCTCTGCCTCAGCTGGAGTCCCAACGCTCCGATCTGTT
>DATDGT010000424.1:0-2476 GCA_036521975.1 Bryobacteraceae bacterium | reverse complement strand
GTTACCTGCTCGATGCGGTCCGCGATGCCGACGCCGTGCAAGGAGCGAAGTTCAAGCGTACGAAGGACGAGGAGATCTAGCGTTCCTTGCAGCAACTCAGCAGGCCTCGCCATGCGAAGATTATATCGAACGTCGATATCGCGTGTCAATATGCGCAAAGCACGACCGCCGCAAATGGGTGTTAAGCCCGCTTGGCCGTGTCGTTGCGGATTCGCGGAACTGCCTTGCAGATGGCCCGATCGGCGACTACCCGCGGATAGTCGCGCAGCGATACCTGGCGAGAACAGCCCTTCCATCCAATAACGGGATTACTCCTGGTAAACGCCGGCCACGTCCGAGGCCGCGCCCAAAGGCGGCTCGCAGCCATTCGGAAATGGAAGGGGACCTACCGGGATTGATTCCGCCGGACCGCCGTGATCCCGGTCGGCTCCTGGACGGCTCGTCTCAAGAGGTCCCTTTCTGCGACCGCGTTTGGGGAAGATGGGCGCACGAGCCGGAATGCCTGGGACGTGACCCAAAGCGGACCTGCCGCGTCGGCGAGTCCGTCGGGCAAGTCGCGCGATCAAGCGGGAACGTACGTCAGCCTGATCACATCCTCGGTAACGAGATCGCTGGTCACAAGGCGGAGCGGCGGCCGAGGGCCGGAGAAGAATGGCTTGCCGCGACCAAGTACGATGGGGTGGAGGTAAAGTCGATACTCATCAATAAGACCAAGATTGGTCAGGCTTCCTGCCAGGTCTGGTCCGGCAACTCCAAGCTCCCCAACCAGCCGAGCCTTCAGCCCACGTATCACCGCCTCGATGTCGCCCTCGACAAGTGTGGCATTGGGTCCGACCGACTTCAACGAGCGCGACACAACCCACTTCGGCTGGCTCCGCCACGCCGCCGCGAAGTCGTGTTCCTCCGCGACCCAGTCCGCAAGGTCTTCGTCCCAATAGCGCATTACCTCGTACATGCGGCGACCGTACACAATGCCCGTCAGGTTGCGCACATGGTCTACGAAGTGACGAAAGAGCGCCAGGCTTGGCTTAAATTCCAGATGGTCGATGTAGCCATCCAGGGACTGGTTCAATCCATATACGAGCTTTGCCATGGTACAAAATCCCCACCCCAGGTTCCTCGGAAAAGCTTGAGCCGACGTTCCGCAGAAATGAGATTGTGCACGATCTGCGCGCCGCATCGTCAGTGTACAATAACCCGGCGCGCCACCCCGTTGCGAGAAGCGCGGTCACCCCGTCCCCTTCGTCGGCGCCCGGGCGCCTGGAATGCATGCCATGATTTCGAGAATAGCTCAGCGATTTCAGGGCCAGAAACCTGAAATTCTTCGTGGAGACCTGTCGGGCTCGTAAATCTTAACGAGCCACAAATCACGACGGGAATTTGATAGTCGTCACGGGAGCGCCGGCCAGTGAACGGTGCTGGCCCGGGGAATCTTCCAGCCCTCGATTGGTTTTCAGAGGGTAGCGACCCGCACCCCTGGGGACTGGCTGCGAATTCGCCGCCCCCAACCCTAGCCAGCTATTCCGCGACAGACGTGCCGGCGGCGGCTTCCGATGCAGGAGGCTGCCGCCAACTCGGTTTCAAGGTGCAATACTCTTCGGTGAAGGCGTCGATTGCGCTCTGACACCGTCCGTACCGAGCCGCGACCCGCGAGGAAGCGGCCGCCCTGACGACAGATTACGGCAAAGTGCATCGGCATCAATCCGCTAGCATATGCTATACATGAATTGGATTGGTGATCTTTGTTGAGAGCGCGTTCAAACACGGCTACGATGAAGAGGATTTCTATGAGGTCTTGGAATGCAGACCCGTCAAGTTCCGCTCGAAACGGGGGTTGGAGGGGATCTACGAGCTTTACGGAAGGAACTATTCAGGCGAGTATCTGCACATTGCCTACCGGCGCGAAGAGGGCCGGGACGTCGTCTTTCACATGCGCGAGATGACCCGGCGCGAAAAGCAGATGTACCGAAGGAATCGATGAAAACGGCGAACACCAAAAAACGAAGCCGCGGCGGGACAATCCGTCTGCCACGAGAAGATGCCAGCTATGCGGAACTGTCGGACTTCTTCGATCGCCATGACGGCGTCGAGCTCCAGCGGCACGGAATCATGGAAACGGACCCGGAACGCGAGGATCTGGATCGCATGCTCCTGGAATACTGGAGCCAGCCGAACACCAAGCAGTTAAACATTCGAATCCCTCCGGCCGCCAAACGCATGATCGAGAAACTGGCGAAACGCAAAACTGTGGAAGTCTCCACGTTGGTGCGCATGTGGGTCATAGAGAGCATGCGCCGGGAGGCGATGCAGCCCTGAAATCCGCGGCTGTCGAGCCGCTAGCTACTTTCCGGCGCAAAATAGCGCGTTTTTCTGAACCCCGGCCGGTAATCGAAAGATTAGGCCGCTGGGGAGATGTGTAGTTCGCCGCTTTCCAGATTTTCGACTTGGCCCGCATTGAGCTTTCTTCATCTGCCCT
>DATDGT010000423.1:0-17203 GCA_036521975.1 Bryobacteraceae bacterium | reverse complement strand
GTTACCTGTATTCAGGCATTGCGCCGAGTCTGTATCGCGCGTTGCTCCGCGCCGTTTCCAAGGGATCCTTTTTCAACCGACATATTCGAAGCCACTTCCCTTATGTCAAAATCACGTCAGAAAACTAAACGGCATTGGGCTAAAGCCCTTGATCCCAGCGGTTATCGTCGGCACGACTGAAGTCGTGCCAGCGGCTATGCCGCGCTGTGCGCTGAAGCGCGGTCATTTCTTGTTCGCCGTGAAGGTACCCGCGCCCAGCAGCCCGTACTCCGTGGTTCCTTTCATCTTGGTTGCGCCGTCTAGCGATGCTTTGAAGGTCACTTTCCCCGCGGCTCCGCCGTCAAACGACCATTCCACCTGATCGCCCTTCACCGTCCCGGCGACTTTCGCCTGCCCCAGAACGCCGGAATAGGTGCCGGAAAGAATCTCGCCCTTCTGCTCGAAGACGAATGTCGCCGTGC
Organism: Bryobacteraceae bacterium; assembly: GCA_036521975.1. Lineage (GTDB taxonomy): Bacteria > Acidobacteriota > Terriglobia > Bryobacterales > Bryobacteraceae > Palsa-187. The sequence continues at coordinate 16,742 of DATDGT010000423.1, read as the reverse complement.
CGGAGCCGGCATCGAGCACCACATCGGCCGCCCAAGTACCGGTCAGGTCGGCTCCGCGCAGAACGAAGACCGAGGCGAAGAAAAGCAGGATCGCGTGTAGCTTCATGAGCTGGTTCATGTGAGTGGACCTCCTCGTATTGCGCTACTTAAAAAAGTCCGGAAGGTTCGGCTTGGTTTCGAGGAGAATTTGTAAAATCGCGGTGCGATCCTGAGCAGAAAGCCGCGCGTATTTCGCGCTCGAATCCTTGCCGCTCAGCACTTCATATAAACGCCGGTAAATGCGCTCCCGCACGGCGCTCTGCATATGATCGAAAATGGGGCTATAAATCATATAGGAGAGCGGATAGCGGAACATGCGCTTCTCCAGATCGAAGTCGCGCAGCCCGCGGCCCTGGCGGTCGCGGGGTCCTTGGCGAGGGAAGGTTTCGGTGAATTTGGAGACACCTTTCACCGGCTGTTTCAGCGGCGCCTCATCGGCAAACAGCATCGACGCCACAATCTCCTCCACCACTTGATCTAGCCGCCCGCTCACGCTATCCAGCTTGCCCTTTTCGGCGAGCGAGCTCGCCTGCGCGCTCACGCTGGTGATCAGGTTGATCATGCGCGTCTGATGTTCCAGCGTCATGAGCGCGACGATGTCGCTTGTAGGGACCGGGTAATTGGACAAATTGAACCGGCCGGACAAACTCGTCAGATTTTGTGAGTCCTTGGTGTCCAGTTCCGTGGGACGATTCGGATCGGACGCGACAGAGTTGCCCTGGTGGGGCTCGGACGTTCCCGTGACGTACCATCCTCCCCAGCGCTGCCCGATGGGCGTCCGATGGTCGGTGATGTTGAAAAACGCGCCCGTGAAGAATGGGGTGCCATCCGCGTTGGGAATCACGGAGGTGACCATCAGTCCGGGCACCTGCACGCTCACCGGACCGTGGCATGATTCGCAAACGTCGGTCCGGCGTTCAAAGCGGGGATGATCCGACTGTTGCATGTCGAGCGTGTAGAAAATCACGCCGCGGTCGGGGTCGAGCGCGGAAAGCTCGAAAACCTGGCCGCCGGGTACATCGCCGAGGGCGACGTCATCATTGAAAAAGATGGCGCGCGGATTTTTGGGAGAGATGATCGACTGCTGAAAACTTGTTTTCGAGAACACCAGCACCTGCGAATCCGCGTTGATATCGAGCTGCTGGAGAAGACTGGGAAGGTAACCGAGAGGCGGGCGGTATTCGAGAGTGGCTTGGCCACTGGCGAGCCGTTGGTTCAGACGCGCAACAGCGTCGTTGGGTTCGGTGGAGGGCTGTCCTGTGGCGGAGGCGGGCGCGAAGTACAAGAACGCGCCCGCGACTCCACCGCATAGGATCAGGTTGAGGAGATGACGCCGCACGCCGACAAGACCATTATGACGCGGCGCGCGGAGCCGGAACTAAGCGCACAGGCGTTAGCCGTTGTGCGCGACTGAACTACGATCCGCTGCCGACAGGCTTGGTGCCGGGTTCGGCGTTCATCAGTTTGATAGTGGTGGTCGTTCCACCCAGATGGATCTCGCGAATCTTGGAGTCCACGGAATCAAAGCTAGTGTAGGGGAACTTTTTGTCGGCTTTCTCTTCGACAGCGGGGGCCTCGACGGTCACCTTGCCGCTCTTGAAAATTGCCTCCCCTCCCTGCATTTCGACTTTATACTCGCCGGGCTTGAGTTGCGTGTTGCCGACCCAGGCGGGATCCGTCAAGGTAAACGTATAAGACGCCGCGCCCACGACTCCGAGAGCAAGCGTCGCGAAACCAAGAGTCAACTTCGTCAGTGTCATGTGATAGTAATCTCCTTCCAAAAAATTTGTCTTAAATATTAATCGGCTCAGAAAGAACCGTTTGGAAGGTCTCCGGGAGGCTGGCCTTGGGCTCCCTTCTCCGCTTCCGTTAGATGAGACGTTAGTTGTCCATGGAAGGTAACGCGGGAATCTCGAATGACCCTAATATAAGCCTTTTGGCCTAGTAGGTGACAGCCCGCAAAACGGAGCGCGCGGGCTGCTTTCTTTGATTGCGGTGAGGGCGCCCGCGCGCCCTTTGCTTGCTAGATTCCGCGAATCAAGCCGCCATCCACTTGAAGACTTGCGCCGGTGATATAGGAAGCGGCGTCCGAAAATAAAAATACGGCGGCGGCGGCGAAGTTCTCGGGATCACCGTAGCGGCCCATCGGAATGCCGGCCCAAACGCGCTTGCGCTGCCGTTCGACGGAAATGCTCGCGCGCTTCGCGTTTTCGATGTCGATCTCGTTAACTCGATCGGTTTGAATGCGGCCGGGAATGAGTTGATTCACACGAATGTTTTTCGGCGCAAGCTCCAGGGCGAGAGTTTTCGAAAGGGAGGCAACGGAGGCGCGCATCACGTTGGACAAAGAAATATTGGGGATGGGTTCCTTGACCGCCGAGGACGTCGGCAGCACGATCGCGCCGCCTCCACGCGCCTCGATCGTGGGCACGGCCAGGCGGATCAACCGAATCGCACTGAGCAGCAGCAATTCGAATGCGTCTTGCCAAGCGGCATCGTCGAACACGAGGGCGGGTCCCGGAGGCGGTCCGCCGGCGTTCGGATACAGCAAATCGATTCCACCGAAACGATCGAGCGTGGCTCGATGCCAGGCGGCGATGTCCTGCGTCGAACGCAGGTCCGCAGGCGTGGCGAGCACCGCCGCTCCCGTCCCCTTTTCGATCGCGGCGGCCGCGGACGCAATGGCTTCGCGCGAGCGCGAGGACATGGAAACCTGAACGCCTTCCCGCGCGAGCGCTCGGGCGACGGCGAAACCAAGCCCGCGGCTCGCGCCTGCCACCATCGCCACTTTGCCTTGTAACCCAAGAGTCATGGCTGTGTCTCGTCCCCTTTGGGATCGGTGAGTTTGATACGCAGCAGTGTCGCTACAGCCTGCGCTTCGGCCGATTGGCCCTCGCCCACTGGCCCGAGCCGCTCCGCGGTTTTGAATTTCACTGAAACGCGATTCAGCTCGACACCTAGCGTCTTTGCCAACGACTCGCGAATCGCGAGGCGGAAATCCTTAAGCTTAGGCGTCTCCAGAATTATCGTTGAGTCCACATGAGCGATCGAGAAGCCGGCTTCGCGCACCAGCGCGGCGGCGTGAGCCAGGAAGGCCCCACTATCGGCGTTCTTCCATCGCGGGTCGGTGTCCGGGAAATGCATTCCGATATCACCCAGAGCGGCGGCCCCCAATAACGCGTCGGTGATGGCGTGGGAAAGAATGTCCGCATCGGAGTGTCCTTCGAGCCCCTTCAGGCTGGGAACACGCACCCCGCCGAGAATCAAAGGCCGGCCTTCGACGAGACGATGGACATCCCAGCCGAGACCGGTTTTGCTCTCGCTCACGATGCGGTCCGGCGAGCCGATTCTTCGCTGAGGAACAGCCGCGCCAGATCCATATCGGAGGGTTTGGTGATCTTGATGTTGCGATCGGTGCCCTGCACCACGCTGACTTCCACCTGTTCCAAACGCTCCACCAGGCTGGATTCGTCGGTCGCGGTGAACGCATCGTTGCGGGCGGTTTCGAACGCGCGTTTCAAGAGATCGAAACGGAACACCTGGGGCGTTTGCGCGAGAACCAGATGCTCGCGGGGGAGAGTCGCGCGGATTTTGTTCTTGTGGACTCTCTTCACCGTGTCCACCGGAACGATACCCACAATGGCCGCGCCGGTCTGCGCCGCCTCGGCGATGACCTGGTCCACCAAAGTGGAATCGATGAACGGGCGGACCGCATCGTGCACCGCGACCAAGGCCGTATCCGGGCTGAGCGTGGCGAGCGCGTTTTCCACCGATTGCTGCCGTGTTTCGCCGCCCTCCACCACGCGCACGGGCTTGGACGGATGCTCCTGATGAATCAATCCGCGCGCCCAATCTATATCTTCGGGCCGCAGTGCAACCACGATGTCGGTGACCGCGGCGCAATAGAAAAATTTGCGAATAGTGTGAATCAAAATGGGCGCGCCTTCCAGCAGCATGAACTGCTTGCGGCTGGTGCCGGATTTCTCCCGCCCCATGCGCGTGCCCAGTCCCGCGGCGGGAAGAATGACGGAGACCTTCATGAGCGAATTACCGATTGTACACCGGGACACTGCGTGGAGGGCGGGCTTCAGCCGCCCTATTGATCAAAGACAGGCTTCAGCCTCGCTTCCGCCCAGCGGGACTGAAGTCCCGCGCGGACCAAAGTCCGCCCTCCAAAAGCGTCTTCAACGGAGAGGTCTCGCCACCGACGGATTACGGAGGGGACGCGGGTCAAGTCGTCGTCGAGGTAGCTTGGGCGGCCTCGCGGGCGGGTTTGTCGTACACTGCGTGAGTGCGCTCGTCGAAGCGCCCGAAAATCATTTTTCCGGCGGTGGTTTGCAGCACACTGGTCACCGCGATCTCGATGGTCTTCGAGATCATCCGGCGCGCGTTGTCCACCACCACCATCGTGCCGTCGTCCAGATACGCGACGCCCTGATTGTATTCTTTCCCTTCCTTGAGGATGAACACGCTCATGGTTTCGCCCGGCAGCACTACAGGCTTCAGCGCATTCGCCAGCTCGTTGATGTTCAGCACCTCGACTTTATGAAGCTGCGCGACCTTATTCAAGTTGAAATCGTTGGTCATGATTTTGCAGCCGTAGACCTTGGCCAGCTCGATCAGCTTCATATCCACGTCCCGGATCTGGGGAAAATCGTCCTCGATGATTTGCACCTGAAGATCGGGCATCTTCTGAAGCCGCTGCAAAATGTCGAGCCCCCGCCGGCCGCGATTGCGCTTCATTGAATCCGACGAATCGGCCACGAGTTGAAGCTCGCGCAGAACGAATTGGGGAATCACGATCGCGCCGTCGATGAATCCGGTTTCGGCGATATCCACGATGCGGCCGTCGATGATGACGCTGGTGTCGAGGATCTTAAAGGTGGCCTTGGCTGTTTTTTCGCCGCCGAACAATCCTCCCAAGGCGGCCAGATTGAGCAAGTCGCCCTTGGAAGCGCCGACGACCAGTCCGCAATACGTCATCCACGCGAGCAGCGCTACTTGAAGAAATCCGATAGTGCTGGACTGGACCGGCAATCGGCCCAAAACCAGCGAAATCAGATAGGCGCCCAGAATCCCCAAGACGCTGCCGAACGCCGCGCCGATCAACCGTTTCAAACTGACTTTCTGGATGCGCGATTCGAAAATCACCACTCCGATCCCCGCCAGCACACCGATTCCGGCGGCAATGGGACCTTGCTGGCCGAGTGGATGCAGAAAAAAGGCGGCGCAGCCCAATACCGCGATGAATAGCCCCCGAATAATCAGCAAGTCGGTCATAACATCCGAGCCAGACAAAAAACAGAGTATGTTAGCGAAAGAGTATAGCAGCTTTGCACGCCGGATACAGGGCCATAATAGAATGTGCCGCAATCCCGCCCGCCCCATTTTCGCGAGCGCAACAAAATCGCCTATCGTCTGGCCCATTGGCCGATCTGGATATTCGTCTTCTTCATCGCGCCGGGACCGTTGACGTTCGATCTCTTCAATCGCGGCTTCGACCGGCGTATGGCGGCTTGGCTGGCGCTAGTGATTGTAGGCACGGGCGCGGCGGGGATGCGCGGCCGGCTTCCCGGCGTCGAGCCGAAACCGTACATCCTGCGCTTCACCGAAGACAAACCCAACCCGCTCTATCGCCGCGTCTGCTACACGCTGGCCTGGAGCAATCTCATCGCCTTTTCGGTTTTGAATTTGTCGGGTTTGGTTTACGCCGTCTCCACCCGGCTGTGGCGATTGCGCCAGATCTACGACGCCGCGTATTTCCCACTGATGGCCGCGATCCTGGCCGCGGGCGCGTTCGGGTTTCTTCCTCGCGTCAGGAAGTCCACCAAGGGCGAAGGCACGGAGCGGCGATATTTTTACGGCACGGTGTGGGCTGTAGCGGCGGCGCAACCGGTGCTCGGCGCTTTGTGGAAGATTCTGGCGAGAACGCACGAGGCCGATATCGCGGAGATGGTGGCTTTTGCCGCAGTTCTGGCGGGTGTAGGCGCGTTGGCCTGGCGCGGCTCCTTGCCTCGCACGCGCGCCATTGTACCGGGGGATTGGGCGGTGTCGGACTGAACCGCTCGCTCGCGCGCGCGGCTCGGAATTAGCGTCGTGCGTCACAACCACTCAGCAAACCGCTCCCTTTGGTCGCGGCTCAACCACGGGATCCGGCCGTTGCCACTTTTAGGTCGCGTACCCGTTTTCACGGGTCTGGTAACAGGAATTTGGTTCCCGTGATCGCTTCCGCTGCCAGATAGCCGCTGCGGACGGCGCTTTCCATGGTGGCGGGCCAGCCGGAGCGGGTCCAATCGCCGGCCAGAAACAGGTTCTTGATGTTAGTGCGGCTGGCTGGGCGGCGCGTCTCCAAGCCGGGCTGAGCCGAAAACACCGCGCGCACTTCCTTCACCACGTGCGCCTTTTCGAGCTTGGCCTCGCGCGCGGCGGGAAAGAATTCGCCCAGCTCGCGGACCGCCAGATCGATCACCTCCCCGCGCGGCATTTCGACCAAACTGCGCGACGCGCTCACCACGATTTGGATGTAGCGGCCTTCGCTCTTGTTGAACATCCACTGGATCGTGCGGTCGAGCAGAGTAGCGTGGGGAACATCGGCGATCGGGCGGTCGAACCAAAGATGAATGCCGGTGATGGGCGAGTACTCGAAGCCACTGGTGTCGATCGGGACGCCCAGCGCCGCAACGCGCTCGAAGGGCACGGCGCAGATATAGGCGTCGGCGCGAAGCTCGCCGGCGGAGGTCTCCAGGGACGCGACTTCGCCGTTGCACAGACGAAACCCTTGAGCCGCTGTTCGCGGCAGAATTTCCACGGTGGGAAACCGGCGCCATACGTCCATGGAATAGAGTTGGCCAAGAGGGACGGTGGGGACGCCGAATTCGTGCGCGTCGGGGCTCGCGAGAAACCCGAGACGGAACACCTGAAACCCGTGGCAGGCCGCCATGCGATCCAATTCTTCGCTGATGGCGCTGACCAGCACTTGCCGCCAGAAGCGCTCGATGGCGCGCGGCGGTTGGCGCTTCTCTTCGAGCCACGCCTGCATGGTAATGGAATCCAGATCGCGAGGCGCCTTTGATTGTCCCGGGGATTCTCGCGCGATGGCGGCCAGGCCGCGCGCAATCGCCAGCTTGTCGCCCAGGCCCAAGAACGGCAGCGCCAGAAACGACCATAGACTGCGGCGCAAGACGCTGCGCCTTCCGCCTGGCTCGATGAAAGTGAATTCCTTATGAAACGCGATGTCTCCCTCGACTCCCAGGCGCCGGTAAAAGTCGAGGAGGTTGATGCAACAGCGCAACAGGATGTGCTGGCAGTTATCGATGATCTCGCCTGAGGATTCATAGGACGCGGCGCGGCCGCCCAAATAAGGCCGGGCTTCCAAAACCCGGACGCGATGGCCCGAACTGGCCAATGCCGCCGCGGCAGAAAGGCCGGCGAGTCCGCCGCCGGCGATGAGAATGTCCATCGATCAGCGGTCAGCGGGGCTGAAGCCCCGTGCGGACTAAAGTCCGCCCTCCCAGGGCGACGGCATTTTGCATCAGCTTCAGCCCGCAACCGCCTTCCATCGTGAGGATCGATTCGGGATGGAATTGCACGGCTTCCATCGGCAGCTCGCGATGCCGCACGCCCATGATGACGCCGTCTTCGGTCTCCGCGGTGATTTCGAGGCTCGCGGGTAGCTTCTCACGGATGGCGTAGAGGGAATGATAGCGGCCCACGCGGAAATTGTCGGGGAGGCCCTCGAACACTCCTACGCCGGTGTGGCTAATGACGGATGGCTTGCCGTGCATCGGATATTCGAGCACGCCCAACTCTCCTCCGAATGCCTCCACCATTCCCTGCAACCCGAGGCAGACGCCAAAAACGGGGATCTCCAGCTTTGCCGCACGACGGATGAGCGCAGGAACGCCGAAATCCTGGGGGCGGCCCGGGCCGGGAGAAACCAGAATCAGCGAAGGCGCCAGACGCTCGATCATTTCCAGGGGAAAGCCCGCGCGATAGGTGATCACTTCCGCCCCGGTCTGACGAGCATAGTTGGCCAGCGTGTGGATAAAGCAATCTTCGTTATCTACCAGGAGCAGACGGATGTTGCCGGCGGGCGAAACACGGGCGTCCTCTTCGGCTTCCTGCCTAGGCGGCTCGGGCTGCAGCGCGCGAAAAAAGCTGGTGGCTTTCAGGCGGCACTCGGCGTCTTCGTGCGCGGGAATCGAATCGTATAGCAAGGTGGCGCCCGCGCCGTAGCGCGCGACGCCGTCGCGAACGTGAACCGTGCGGATGGTGATGCCCGTGTTGATCTCGCCGTCCAGCGAGATCATCCCCACCGCTCCGCCATACCAGCCGCGCGCGTCTTTCTCTAGATTCTCGATGGCGCGCGCGGCCCATTTTTTCGGCGCGCCAATCACCGTCACCGCCCACATATGCGTGAGAAACGCGTCGAGAGAGTCGAAGCCTTCCGCCAGCGTTCCCTCCACGTGATCCACGGTATGGAACAGACCCGCATACGATTCGATCAACCGCCTCCCAATCACGCGCACGCTGCCGGGAACGCAGACGCGGGATTTGTCGTTGCGATCGACATCCGTGCACATGGTCAGCTCCGATTCCTCCTTCATGGAGTTCAGCAGCTCGCGAATATTGTCGGCGTCTCGCAGAGGATCGTTGGTGCGCCGCGCCGTTCCGGAGATGGGGCAGGTTTCGACGCGGCGTCCTTCCGTTCGCACGAATATTTCGGGCGAGGCGCCGATGATCTGCTCGTCGCCGAATTGGAGCAGCAGCTCGTAAGGGCTGGGGCTGGCTTGCTGAATCCGATGGAACAACTCCGAGGACCGGCCGGTGAATGGCGCGAAGAAGGTCTGGCGCAAGACCACTTCGTAATAATCGCCGCGGCGCATGCCTTCGCGCACTTCCTCCACGTTGCGGATGTAATCTTCCGGTTCGTGATCGCTGACGATGGGCGCATGAGGAGAAGGTTTGGGTTCCTTGAGGCGTTCGGCGGTGCGCTTCAGACCGCGCGTGGTTTCCCCTTTGTTAACGCGCACAACGCTTTCGCTGTGCGCTTCCCCGCGCGAGAAATCGAACTGGAACCGTTCGATCTGTTCCTTCTTGCGATCCATGAAATAGATGTCGTCGCATAGGAACAGGCGCAGGTCGCTCACTTCCGTTGCTTGATCGCGCGCAACGCCTTCGGCTGCGCGCTTGGTGCGTGGCAGCTTTTGATCGATGGGGTCGAAGCGAAACAACAGATCGTAGCCGAAAGCGCCCGCCAGCGCCAGACGCGAGGCGAGGGGATGGTGGAACTCCGCGATCAGCGCCCGGATCGCTGAGAATGCCGAGGGTTGCTTACTGCGCTCTTCCTCGGCAAACAGAGCGGGAAGAGGTTTCAGGGTTCCGCGCAGCGTTCCGTTGTCATTGCGGAACGACTCCCAATGCGGATGCGGCGCGAGAACGGGCTCCAGCAGGCGATTCAAAACCTCGCCACGCGCATTGAGCGGGCGGAATACGATCTCGCGATCCGCCGCGGCGATTTCGAGCGGCGGCGCCACGCCTGCTATGTCCCAGCGCGAATACCGGCCGGGGTATTCGTAGCCCGAGGAAAAATAGATCCCGCGCTGCGTATCGAGCTTGCGGAGCAAACTTTCCAGACCTCGGCTGAAGGGGACCGCGGATTGAGTCCGCTCGACCAGGATCCCGGAAGGGGTGGAGTAAGATTCCGTACGCATAAGCCGGCGGGAAGACCTTTACGCGCAGGATATCACGCCGCCGAAGCGATCAGCGGTCAGCCGTCAGGAAGCTGATAGCTGAGAGCTGATAGCTTTTTATGGGGCAGTTACCAAGCCAGTTAGCTGTTAACTAGCACAGGGTATTATTTTTCTAGTCCCGATCCGATATCTTGGCGTAACTCCTTAAATTCCAACATTTAAGCCGCTCCCGATTCAGCTCTTGATCCGCGAACGCCCGCGTTATTTCGCGTTATTCTCACGTTATTTTTAGCGTTGTGGCCGCGTTTCGCCGCGTCGAGTTCGCGTCATGTTAGCGTTCGGCCTCACAGGCTGAAGCCCGTGAGGCCATGCCCAACCCGATTACACACTGCGCGCATGACAGGTACATCGGACGGTTTCACCCGTTTCGGTAGTTCATGGGTGCGCAGGGCATGGGGCGCTCCCTCGCGGTTTACTCGGACGGGGCGTAGTAACCCAAACGCCAGCGGACCTTCAGATTGGAGATGCCCGAAGGGCCGTCGATCTTCACCTCGACCTTGCGGTATTTGCCGTCCTTTTGCGCGTTCGCGGGCGTATACGCCAACACGTACTGATTGCGCAATTCGACTCCGATGCGGGTGGCGACGCTCGGCAGATCGCCGGGATCCGAGGCCGCGAAAACCCGTCCTCCGGTCTGCTGCGTGATCTCGGCCAGCAGCTTGGGGCCCGAAATCTCTTCTTTGCTCAAGCCCAGAAAAGAGAAGTCCGGCTCGAACACACCCATGGCGTAAATCTGCACGTCGGCCTCGCGCACCAGCGATTCGATTTCGCTCGCCTTGTACTTGCTGTTGTTATCGCCGCCGTCGGAAATGACCACCAGGGCCTTGCGCGGGTTCTTGGCCTTCTTCATTTCTTGCAGCCCCAAATTCGCCGCATCGAGCATGGCGGTCAGCCCGCCAGGCTGAAGCGCCTGGAGCTTACCCTCAATATCCTCAGGTTTATTGGTGAACTCCTGGGTGAGGTCGGCCTTGTCGCCGAATTCAACGAGAAACGCTTCGTCCTGCGCGTTCAGCGTTTTGAGAAATTGAATGGCCGCGTCGCGCGATTTTCGAAGCTTCAAGCCCATGCTGCCGCTGGTATCGAACACCAAGCCCACCGATAACGGCGCGTCTTCGCTCGCGAATTGGGAAATTGTTTGCTCCACGCCGTCTTCAAAGAGATGGAAATCCTTCTTCTGAAGACCGAGCAGGAAACGGTTCGAGCCGTCAGTGACCGTGGCGGGAACGAGGACCAGCGTAGTGGTGGAATTGAAGGTAGGCGGGCGAGACTCCGATTGGGCAGCGGCAAAGGCCGCGCAGAACATCAGGACTGCGATTCCGCGCACGTTTTGAGTTTACCAAGCCTCGCGATGCTGCTCATGCCATAGTGAGATTATGGACTCGGCGCTGGAGGCCAAGGAACGCTCCCTATTCGATTCGCTCGCCGCGATGGGCGGGGCGATCGTCGCCTACTCGGGCGGAGCGGATTCGGCCTATCTGGCTTGGGCCGCGCATCGCGTGTTGGGCGATCGGGCAGTCGCCATTACGGCAGATTCGCCTTCGCTTCCCGCGGCGCACAAACGCGACGCCGAGGAGTTCGCGCGCACTTGGGGAATCCGCCACGAAACCATTGCGACCCGCGAATTCGACAATCCCGATTACGTGAAGAACGATCGCGACCGCTGCTTTTATTGCAAAGACGAGTTGTTCACGCGGCTTGGCGCCCTCGCGCGCGAGCGCGGCCTGGAGCACGTGATTTACGGGGTGAATTGCGACGATCTCGGGGATTATCGCCCCGGCCAGCGAGCGGCCATGCAGCATCGGGTAGAAGCGCCCCTGGTGAACGCGGGGTTAAGGAAAGCGGAGATTCGCGAGCTCTCGCGCCGCGCGGGCTTGGCCACTTGGGACCGCCCGGCGTCGGCCTGCCTGAGCTCCCGGATTCCCTACGGCACGCCCGTGACGATTCAAAACCTGAGCACCGTGGAGAAGGGCGAGGAGGCCCTCCGTGCCCTTGGTTTCCGCCAATACCGGGTGCGCTTCCACGGCGACCTGGTGCGGATCGAAATCGCTCCGGACGAGTTGGAGCATGCGCTGACGCCGGAGATGGCCCGAGCGTTTATCTCGGCCTTTAAGCCGCTGGGGTTCCACTACGTGACGCTGGATTTGGAAGGGTATCGCCAGGGGTCCCTGAATGAGGCTTTGACCGCAGAAGTGGTTCAATCCGCCGGCCGCAGCGGAGCGCAGATGAAGTCAGAATGAGTCAGAATGAATCAGAATGAAGGTGCCCGGCGGTTTCCATCAGCGCCTCGCGCGGGGCGCGACAGGATAAACCACAGTGGAATCAATGAGATAGCTTGTTTTAGTCGACGTGCGTGGGCCTGATGCCCTAAGAAGCAAGCGCAACCCACGGTTCTTAACCGACGGACAAGACCTCAATTTGAAGTCGCCGAACTCACGATCGCATCCGTGGTTCGAGTCAGTCGCTGGCTTCCTGCCTTTGCTCCGTTTACCTGCAAGACATACGCAGTGATGTCCACAATGCTCTCATCATCCTCGAGCCCCGCCTCTTCAAAAGAGAACTTTGCCTCTTGAAAGCGTGCCACAAGTTGGGCCGCAGTCTTCGATCCCCAGCGCTGGATGAACACCTCACCGGCGAGCGGCGGGACGCGGCCGTTGTAATTCCTGATGAACTGCTGATCGGCCTGGGAGAGAGAAGTGACTAACGGACGTTCCTCCGGTTTGCCCTGGCGCCCCATCAATGTGAGAGTGTGGCACCTACCGCAAGTCTTCTCATACGCTACGCGCCCCGCCTCAGCCTGCGACGAGGTAAAGATTCCGCCCCGAGTGGGCTGCTGCCCTCTGCGCACACGACAAACCGCGAGCCTTGAAAGGCAGCCACCGCCAAGGCTCCGAAGCACTTCCACTCCCGTGTCGGTTCGGAGACCGCCCAAACGCTCGCTTGGTAGCGGTGAGCCGGTCCGTGGCTTGTCGATGCTTTCGACAAGCCAATTTGTTGAGTCAAGCGGGGAAGGCAGGCCCGCAATTCAGAAGGTAAACCGGGGCGACGAGCTGGCCCGAGGGCCAGGTTGACTCCAGGACCTCATGGAGCTGAGCGCCAACGCACAGGACCCGCGGCAGTCTTTCTCCCTGGCGGGACGACCCACGGATTCCGGCTAAAAACTCGCGCACTGGTCCTGTTTCTGCCGAGCCGTATTTCCGCCTCCCGTGATGGAGGTGTTGCTCTGGCACTGCAGGTTGCCCGTAACGATGTTATTGGAGACCTGCGTCGAGGCCGTATTGTTCTCCACCTGCAGGTTACCGCCCACTCTATTGCCCGCTACCTGGGTTGGCGCAGTGTTGTTCTGGTCCTGCAAGTTGCCGGTAACCGTGTTGTTGAACAGGACGGTGGATGCGCCGTTGTTCATGACTTGCAGGTTGCCACCTATCGTATTGCCAGGGCACCCCGAGACAGCCCCGATTTCAACCGCCGTTCCGCTGTTCTGGAACTGCAGATTACCATTCACGGTCGTTCCGCAAATATCATTTCGGCCCGCGCTGGTGGCTAGGTTCTGGATTTGAAGGTTCCCCTTGACGGTGGACCCAGTGCTAATAGTGAAACTGGCCGCCCCGTTGACCTGCACATTGCCCCCAACGTAGGACTGGTAAACCACGAGGTTGCCACCGCTTACCTGTATGTTCCCCGTCACCCCGCCGTTCACGAAGATGCAATCTTCTCCCGCCGACACGGTCACGTTCCCATTGAACGCCCCGTTATAAAAGCCGTTGCACTGTGAGCCTGATAACGGCGAGGTGGCCGGCTGGCTCTGAGAAAGTTTGGCGATGCTTGCGGCGCTGAACAGTCCGACGTAGTAATCGGGATCGGTTGAGGCCACCGCGAGGGCACTACCGATTGTAGCCCGCGAAAAGGCGTCACTGACTAAGTTTGCGTCGATCATCTTCCCGATTGTCAAAGCCGCCGAGCTCCTGTTCATTGGATCGGTACTCGAAAGTTGCTGAACAACCTGGCTGAGGGCGTTGGTGCCGAAGTTCGCTATCGCATCCATCGCGATGTTGCCCGTTTTGATCGCACCAACGAGTGCCGTAATGCTCCTAGGGTCGTTTAGCCGGGCTACCGCAGCGATCACATCGCCGTAATATTCGGCGTACGACTCGTCGTTATCCGACACTGGTCCCGGAGTAATGGTGTTACTGGCAACATCGTCATTTTCGAGTGTGAGCAAGCCAATCACGGCGAGCGTTAGCTGATCGGAGCTTCCAAAGCCTACCATCGACAATGCTTGAAACGCCTGGGATCGGGCCGTCCAGTCGGCCGATTGCAATTGCGCAATCAGTTGTGACAGGTTCGTCTGGGCGATTGCCGATGACGCCACTGTGATCAAGACGAAGGTGAGCGTCGCTGGAAAGATGATACTTCTCATCCGGCGCTCCTTACAGATAGGAACACTCATCCTCATTGGAAAGCCCCACCTTTGTTTTTCCAATCAGCATGTGCATGACAATAAGCAGCGATGTTAGGTGGCTCAACGTAGCCAGCGCCCGCTAGCTTCGCAGTGGCAAGCATCGCGTTCAATTCGTCAAGTGCAGCCTGCTGGCCCCCACAACTGCCATTTGTGCCGGGCGATCCAACGATGTACGAGGCATTATGCAAATCGACTGCGTCGCCAAACATGTGTCGACTGTTGTTTGAAGAACTCGATGCGCTTAGGCTGGCGTTATAGACTGGATCCCTATACCCGCCGCTTATGGTGCGGGCGCCATAGTTCTTGCCTTGTGCGGTAGTCGTTTGGTTAAAAACAGTGACCCATGTAGCGAGCCCATAGCCGGCCGGCAGAAGAGCAGCTGGAATCGTGAGCGGAGATCTGACAAGCGCCCATGGATTTGAAATTCCTAAACTCACCTGCGACGCCGCTTCCCCACTCTGTATAAAAGAGCCTAGGGAAGATGGCGCTTGGGCCGTCTGCGTGAAGGATGAGCACGGTGGTATAAACTGAGCACCATTTGCGACATACGTCAGAAGTGGCACCCCTTTGTTGTAAGCGGGGTAAGTTCGGTATAGATTGGTAAGCGTGTCAAGTTCCCCATCACTACCACACGACACGGTCAGCGTAAAGGGCGTGGGACACGTAGAGGAGTTGGGACAGGTGTAGGATGCACCAGCGCTGTCTGTCACCGTCACGGCGGTCAAATTATAGGTCCCGGAAACGAGGTCGGTAGAGGGATTCGCACTAATAGTGCCTGTGGAACCGTCGAATTGTAGACCTGGTGGAAAGCAGGCTTGCCCGAAGGCACAAACTTCACTCGTTGGCGGGCTCGTGATGTCCACAGAAACCGTCCACGTATATGGAGGGGTCCCACCGGAGGCTTGAAACTGAAATGTGTCGGACGCCGGAGAGGTGCCGTACGCCGCAAACAGCGTCGGCGCATTGTAGGTTGCATCAGGAATAGAAGTCGTGGTAATTGTGAGGCTCTGGGACCACTTACCTGGCGTGGCGCTGGTAACATCCGCACAGACAGGAGGGGATAGGGAGATGAACTCCACGCTTATCTCGTCGGCCGGACCGATGGTGTCGCTATTCCACGCCGGCGGACAGGGAGGTATGCCTAATATTTCCGGCTGCGAGTTGGTTAACATTTCGAAAAGCTCGTAGGTCATGCCGCTCTGCCACGCGATGATGTTGCCGCCGCTATCCGTGGTCAGGATGAGGAAGAAAAACGGGGGACTGGCAGCGCTGCTTATGGTGCCGTAGGGCCCGGTAAAGGAGTACGAAGTCACCGGTATGACCAAGCCGTCGGAGGTCCTACCCGTGCAGGGGGGCAACCCGACGCATGCCCATGTCTGATTGGCGGGAAGTGGCTGAGTCAGCGTTATCGAGCCTGAGACGGTCGGTCCGGTGTAGTAGTAGGTGACCTGGGCATCGGCGGTGGGCGCGAGAAGGAACACGAGAGACACGACCGAAAGCGCGATCCGGGCAGCCTTTACGAATGGAGCGGGCATCGCCGCTTGGGTCATTTCGAGGACCTCCGCTTCCTTTTTTAAGATTGTGGAGGCCAGTTTACACCGAGCCGATCTGGAAGTCAACAACAAAATTCCTCAACAAAATTCCGCGTTTCGATTAACCCGCAGAGCACCCCGAGCACCCCAGCGAGCCCGCAGGGATGCGAGGGCTTCGTTGGCGGGCAGCCATGGGTCGGCCAGGTTGCTCCATTCGCGATCGTGGTGAGTGAGTCCGGCGACGAGGTGGATTTTCTGCAAAACGAGCAACGGGACCGTCGGCATTGGAACCGCGACCCGACAATCCTCTTTGGGCCCATTAAGGGTGCGGTAGGGGCTACCGCTTTCTCCCACGTCGCGCTGGCGGGCGCCGATACCGGCCATCCTCGCGCCGGCCAGCACGGTCGTCTTTGTTGAGGGGTGATTCAGCGGTTACTGCGATGGCCAACGCCACCAAGGTAGCTCCAAGCACCAATTGGGCAAGCATAGGTAGGGCGATTCTATCCGAATTTGGCGTTCCGCGCGACGGAACTAACGCAGTTTCCGTACCAGGACTCGGGCTGCACGTGATTCTCTCCGGCCCAGGCAGAGGCGCATCGAAGCTCTCGATCTGCAGACCGCGAGAGATAGGGCAACAACATATTGCGCCAGAATTCAGATGATGGATGCCTATTTTCCTTTGTGTGATACCCGGGATCTGATCGAGAGTATCAGTTTCTGAGCTTTTGTGACCGGCTCGAACTTGAGTTCTAGAGTTCCGAGGGTGGCATGCTCGTAGGTTTGGGTGCCAGGTTCCAGGATCTGGACGTGACCATCTCCTCTCAGTGCTGTCCAAATTAGCGGGATAAGTGAACCCCGGAACATGCGGGGCGAGGGCCAGTGAGCAAGCAGCGTCCAAGGCTGAGCTCCTGATAGTTTGGATTGTGTTCCAGCAAGAACCAATTCAACCTCAGGAGACTC
>DATDGT010000422.1:0-13574 GCA_036521975.1 Bryobacteraceae bacterium | reverse complement strand
TAATGAATTTCCGTATGGAAGGCTTCGCGAATCTGGCCCGCGTCGCCGGAAAAATCGATCGTCATGGCCCCCGGCGCGACCGAATTGACAACGAAGCCATGGGATTCCAGCCACTGCACGATTTTGCCTCGATCTTCCGCGACGATCCCGAAGCGGGAGCCAAATTCGGCAGCCGTCGTCCAGCGATGGAAATTCGGCGAGGCGGGATCATGCAGACTGTTAATGGTCTCTTCGAGTAGCTGTTCATCGCCGGCGGACCGCTTGAGCTGGAGGATCATATGTTCCAGCGGAAAATCGCTGGCGACGGCCCCACCGTCGTTCTGCGCGGTCTCTTCCGGGCGGGTGTTGCCTACCAATCGATAACGTCTGGCCTCATCGATCTCTTCGTTAATCGACGCTCGTCTCACGCCTGGCTGAGCATTTAGAAACGAAGACATCAGAAGCGTCAATGCCGTAATTCCCGATACCTTCGGCGCTTTGCCGGACGAAAGAGATCGCGAGAATGGTACCTTCGACTGACTCATGTGAATCTCCCCCCTTGTACGGGTCGGCAAGAATCGAAGCTCTTTTAGAGTTTTCTGGTTATCGCTCCGCCTTAGCCAAGAAGATGTAAAGCCTTATGTGAAACCGGAGCTGCCGCCCCATCCGCCTCCGGCAATCAGCGCCCCGGAACAATTAGCCTGTTGTTATCGTGAAAATGTGAAAAATGTCACGGTCTCGCTTCCGGACGAGGTTTATGAAAGAGCTCGGGTCAAAGCTGCCGAGCGCGAGACGTCGCTCAGCGGGTTTATCGCCGGCCTGCTGGAGGAGGTGGCCCGAACGGACGATCTCGACTCCGCGGAACGCGCGCGAAAGGAAAGGATCGCCCGGACACTGGACGAAATTCACGCCTCGCAGGCAGGGCGAGGAAAGTATTTCAACGCCTCCCGCCGGATGACCCGCGTCGATGAGTAAGCAAGATCGCTCGCGCCTGCACGTTCGACGATTATCTTAGATCGCGCTGCGCTCCCATTCGAACAGATAAGCCAGGGCGCCCATTAGGTTGAATCCGGAATGGAGCAGAGTGGAAGCCGCGGTCGAGCCGGTTCGAAACTTAGCATAACCGAACGCGGCGCCGGCGATACCAATCATCGTGATCTGCTGCCAGGCCCACTCGTTTTGCGCTCCGTGCAGCAGAGCGAAAGGCAGAGCCGTGAGTAGAATGCCGGGGGCGGGGCCGAAGGTGCGGACGAGCAGAGGGAGCAGGAAGCCGCGGAACACCAGTTCTTCGAAGATGGGGCCGAGCGCGACGACGAAAACCAGGACCGCGATGAGGGAACCTCGGCCGGTGATCAAGGCGCGGATCTGGTCGGGCACTTTGGGGGCTTTCATCGTCGCTCCCAGCGCCGAGGTGGCGAGCGCGAGCAACGACCCCCCAACGATCCAACTGAGCGGGAAGCGCACGCGCCGCGACCAGGAAAGGGATCGCCACAACGGGCGCCGGTGGCGAATCGAGATCAGCGCGTAGAGGACCGCGAACAGCAGAGCGTACATGAGGATCTGAAACAGCAAGATCTGCCCTGCGCGGTTCGAAATGTGCAGGGTACGCACGAATACCGCGCCCAGGAACGCGCAAGGAAACACGGCGCCGATGAAGAGCGCCAGGTCTTCGTAGCCCCAGAACGTTTCCGGTTCAGGCATCGAGCTCGACCAGAATCGCCGCCAGTAATGGCAGCATTAGCTCGTGATGACCGGTAATGGAGAAGCCGCGGCCACCGGAGCGGGCGTGTGGGCGTTCGACCACATTCATTCGCGGCCGGTAATGTTGCAAAAAATCGAAATTCACCGTGGTGAATTTCGCCAAAGGGTGGCCGAGATTGCGGACGACAGACACGGCTTTCAAGAACACCTCCGGGAGAACCACGGCGCTGCCAACGTTCAGGTAAACTCCGCCGTCGTTCAAGCCACGGACCAGGGAGCAGAGGAGCCGAAAATCGCGATGCGTGGTTTCGCCAATCGCTCCGGCGGCGGCGGCTGGATGGGTGTGAGGAGTATCCGTCCCGATGGCGACGTGAACGGTGACCGGAACTGCGCTTTGGTAGGCCGAGGCGACGATGCTATGCGGAGCGAGATGAGGCTGGGCGAGGGATTGGAGCCGCTTGCCCAATGCTTCGCCCATACCGAGTTCTTCCCCATGGCCTTCGGCGATGGCGAGGTTCATTTCACGGCCGGTTTCCTCGGCCGCTCCGAACCGGCCATCGGGAAGAACGGCTTCCACGTCTTCGCTGGTCTGGCCGGCAAGGGCGATTTCGAAATCGTGGATCGAGGCCGCGCCATTCATCACGAAGGCGGTGATCCAGCCGCGGCGCATCAGATCGAGCAAAACATCCGCGAGTCCGCATTTGATCACATGGCCACCCAAGCCCCAGAGGATGGCGCGCCGTTGTTCGCGAGCACGGCGAAGGGCGTGAACGACGTCGCGGAGAGAATCGGCAGCCAGAATTCTGGGAAGCGAATCGAGCCATCGGGAGATTCCTTCGCCTCGGCGATACGGGCGGGCGAAATCCTCGACGCGGACTTTGCCGCCTCGGGATTCGATGGGAATGGTTTTGAGATTTTCTAAGGAGAGAGGACCGTCGGCGTAGCGGCTCATGAGCGGGTCATTTGCGACTCGTGGCGCGGGGGCTGAAGCCCCCGTTGCAGGCTGAAGCCTGCTCTACCGGCAGCACTTTGCGAAGGGCCTGAGCGGTGTAGCTTTCGCGACTCGCGAGGATTTGCTCGGGCGGGCCCGCGGCCACCACTCGCCCACCCTGCTCTCCGCCCTCCGGACCGAGATCGATAATCCAGTCCGCCGTCTTGATCACGTCAAGCTGATGCTCGATCACTACCACGGTGTTGCCCAGATCGACTAAGCTCTGCAGCACCTCCAGGAGCTTAGCGATATCTTCGAAGTGCAATCCGGTGGTGGGTTCGTCGAGGATATAGAGCGTTTTGCCGGTCTGTCTGCGGCTTAATTCGCGCGCCAGCTTGATCCGCTGCGCTTCGCCGCCGGAAAGCGTGGTGGAGGATTGCCCCAAGTGCAGATATCCCAATCCCACGCGCGCCAAGGTTTCCAGCTTGGCCTTGATTTGCGGAAGGTTCTCCAGAATGCCCAGCGCTTCTTCGACCGTCGATTCCAGCAGATCGGCGATCGAATGGCCGCGATATTTGACTTGCAGGGTTTCGTGATTGTAGCGGCGTCCGCGGCAAACATCACACGTGACGTAGACGTCGGGAAGAAAATTCATCTCGATGCGCTTGAGGCCGTCGCCCTGGCAGGCTTCACATCTTCCGCCCTTCACGTTGAAGCTGAAGCGGCCCGGCTTGTAGCCGCGCTCGCGAGATTCGGGTAGCATCGCGTAGAGCTCGCGGATAGGCGTGAAGACTTGCGTGTAGGTGGCAGGATTGGATCGCGGCGTGCGGCCGATGGGGGATTGATCGATCTCGATCACCTTGTCAATCAGATCCAACCCTTGGATGGCGGAGTGCGCGGCGGGGTCGGCCAGCGAGCCGTAAACCGCCTTCGCAGCGGCGCGATAAAGAATATCGTTGACCAGCGTGCTTTTGCCGCTGCCCGAAACGCCCGTGACCAGAATGAATAATCCCAGCGGAAATTCTACGTCGATCTTTTTAAGATTGTGCGCAGAGGCTCCGCGGATGACGATACTTTCGCCACGCGGGAGGCGGCGGAGCGCCGGAACGGGAATCCGGCGTGCCCCGGCCAAATATTGGCCGGTCAGCGAATTGGCATTGCGCTCGATCTGGCGTGGAGTGCCTTGCGCCACCAATTCGCCTCCTAACCGTCCGGCGCCGGGCCCGAGATCGACGACGTAATCCGCGCGCTCAATGGTGTCGGCGTCGTGTTCGACCACCAGCACCGTGTTGCCGAGATCGCGGAGACGGGCGAGCGAATTCAACAAGCGGTCGTTATCGCGGGCGTGGAGACCAATGGAGGGTTCGTCCAGCACGTACAGCACGCCGCGAAGACGGGAGCCGATTTGCGTGGCCAATCGAATGCGCTGGGCTTCGCCGCCGGAGAGCGTGGCGGCGGATCGTTCGAGGCTCAAATACTCCAAACCCACCGCCGCGAGAAATTCCAAGCGGTGACGGATTTCCTCCACCGCTCGCTCGCCGATCTGCGCCTCGCGGCCGGTAAGCTTCCAATCCTTCAGCGTTTCGAGAGCCGCGCTCACGGACATCTCCGTAAGCTCGCCGATGGTAATGCTATGGACGCGAACGGCGAGGCCTGAAGGCTTCAGCCGCCGGCCGCCGCACGCGGGGCAGGTGCGCGGCGAAAGATATTGCTGGTACCAGTCGTGATAATCGTCGGCGGCGACCTCGCGGTAGAGCTTGTCGAGAATGCCCAAAACGCCGGGTTTTCCGCCCGCGCCTTCGAGCAAAATGGTTTGAGCTTTGTGCGGCAGCTCCGAAAAAGGCTTGCTTAAGTCGATTTTCTGCGCGGCGGCGAGAGCTTGCAGATTGTGCGCCATGAAGCTGGAAGTTCCGCCCGGGCCGATGCCCCCGTCGAGCAGAGGGCGGGAAGGATCGGTGATCACTTTCACCGGATCGAAGGTCCACATGCTGCCGAGCCCGGAGCAGGAAGGGCAGGCGCCGAAGGGGCTGTTGAAGGAGAACGAGCGGGGCTCGAGCTGTGGCACGCTTGTGCCGCAATCGGGACACGCGAGTTTCTGGGAATACAATTTCTCCGCACCGTTCACGACGGCGACAGTCACCAGGCCGTCGGCGAGTTTGGTCGCGGAGACGATGGAGGCTTCCAGGCGCTTTTCGATCTCCGGCTTGATGACCAGGCGATCCACGACCACTTCGATGGTGTGATTCTTGCGGCGGTCGAGCGCGATTTCTTCGTCCAGCGAGCGCAACACGCCATCAATGCGCGCGCGGACGAAACCTTGCCTGGCGAGCTTTTCCAGTTCTTTCTTGTATTCGCCCTTGCGTCCGCGCACGACGGGCGCGAGGATCATCACGCGCTCGCCCTGCGAAATCTCCATCACCTGCCTCAGTATCTGATCCGTGGATTGGCGCGAGATCTCGCGCCCGCAGTTGGGGCAATGCGGCACCCCGATGGCCGCATACAGCACGCGGAGGTAATCGTAAATCTCGGTGATGGTGCCGACGGTGGAGCGGGGGCTGCGGCTGGTGGTTTTTTGCTCGATCGAGATGGCGGGGCTCAAGCCGTCGATGGAATCAACCTCGGGGCGCTCCATCTGGTCGAGGAACTGGCGCGCGTAGGGCGAGAGCGTTTCGACGTAGCGGCGCTGCCCCTCGGCGTAGATGGTGTCGAAGGCCAGCGAAGACTTTCCCGAGCCGCTCAACCCGGTGATGACGGTAAAGGTGTTGCGCGGAATCTCGACGTCGATGTTCTTCAGATTGTGCTGCCGTGCCCCGTGCACGGTGATGCGGTCGAGCAAACCTTATTTTCCCATAGGGCTGAGTAAGTACTCCGTTTCAAAAATCCGGCCACGTATTCGAGAGCAATGTGGAGCAGCGCCCTGCGCTGCGGCGGGCCCTCGGCCCGCCCGGTGCAGGCGGCCTGGGAGGCCGCCGCAGGCCGAGGGCCTGAAGCCGCAAATGCGTGGCGTACTAAGCGCACAGCGAATGCGTTGTGCGCGATCAACCAACGGGATACGAAGTAGTATCCGAACGGTTAGCTCATCTAACCCAAAGGATAGAGAAAGCTTTCACGGCCGGGGATAGAGCAGCGGGACCGCAAGCTCAAGGTTTGAACAAATCCTTCCGCATCAATAGACTGGCGCGGCACAGCCATCCTCGATCGGCCGGTTTCCTCCCCGCGGCAGGTCACATGCTCCTCTGCTGGTTGGAGAATAAGGCAGTGTCCAAGCTCTGTCCGAGCGCACAACCGGGCATGGACCGGTGCCAGGTGTTGGGTGTGGTGGATCACAACGGTCCGGCTCCGGTGCTGAGATACCTCAATGAGCCGGTGGAGGCGAGCCGGGAGGTGCTGGCGACGACAGCCCCCCTGAAGCCGACCGAAGTTCTCCGCTTATCGGCCACCTGCGCCGAGCACAGATGCCCGCATTTCGACGGAATGGATTGTAAGCTTGTCTCCCGGATCGTTCGGTTACTTCCAGCCGTGGTCGATTCTCTCCCGCCCTGTGTTATCCGGCGGGAGTGCCGATGGTATTCGCAGGAAGGCGGCGCCGCCTGCAAGAGATGTCCCGGGATGACAACGGTCAGCTACGTTCTGTCGCCGGAGATGGTTGAAGTCTCCGGGTTGCCCGTACTCAAGGAGCGATTGTAAGCGCGCCGATAAGCTAAGCGGCTTTACGGGCGGGCCCCATTTAGTGAGCGGCGATTAGCGAGCGGCGGCGGCGGCCCGCGGCTCGGGCTCGGGCTCGGCGGCGACGATTGGGTAGATCAACCCCGCGATCGCTGCACCCACGATCGGAGCCACCCAGAAAAGCCAAAGTTGCTCCACAGCCCATCCGCCGACGAACAACGCAGGACCGGTGCTCCGCGCCGGATTCACGGATAGATTCGTCACTGGAATTCCGATCAGGTGAATCAATGTTAAGCCAAGACCTATCGCAATGGGCGCGAAGCCCTGCGGCGCACGCCGGTCCGTAGCGCCCAAAATGATCATGAGGAACATGAACGTCAGGACAATCTCGGCTGTCAGGCACGCCGCCAGGGAATATCCGCCCGGTGAGTGTTCCGCGTAACCATTGGAGGCAAAACCACCCAGGTTGAATCCGGCCTTGCCGCTGGCAATCACATAGAGGACAGCGGCGCCGGCAATTGCGCCCGCCAGTTGCGCGAGCACATAAGCCAACAAATCCGATGCCGGGAAACGCTTACCAACAACTAAGCCCACGGACACCGCGGGATTCAAGTGGCAGCCGGAAACGTGGCCAATCGCATACGCCATGGTGAGAACTGTCAGGCCGAAGGCCAATGCTACTCCCAGAAATCCGATGCCGAGATTGGGAAAGGCCGCAGATAGAACCGCGCTGCCGCAGCCGCCGAACACAAGCCAAAACGTTCCCACTAACTCGGCGCTTGCTCTCTTGGTCAAAGACATGGTGAATCTCCTTTCTAATCGCGCGGGCCATTCGAAGCAGACTACTCAAGCTGCACCGAAGGCGCTTCGGGCGTCTGCCATCATACTCCAATCAAATCGTCCCGGGGGGCCCGGAAAATGCTCCCGGCGGATCTAGGAGGGGAAGGATGTTTAAGACCAAGAGTTCCAAGCCACGGTTATACGTTCCGCAGAAGTTTAGGCGGCACGGCCCCAGCTCTGCCCCCGCTACCTCCCACGCGGCGCGCCGTGAGCTGCCAAGTGATTGTTGTGGGCCTCCTGTGCATGCGAGACCTGCGCCGGCGTGGGGCCTTGATGAGGAGCGCGGCCTGCCGCCTCTTCTTGGGGCGAGGGTCTGGCTGGGCTTCCGCCCTGGCCGTTGAACGAATGGTTTGGACCCGTGACACTATGCACCACGCTCCGGTCTTCGTAAACATTGTGCACATTACGAGGGTCCACATTGGCGATGGCAGTGTTGTGCTTGAATGCGCCGCCTTCCCAGCGTCCGCCGGTGAACCCGGAGCCGAAGTAACCGTTGCCGTAATTGACCCCGCCGTAAAATCCAACTTGCGGGCCCCAATACCCGGCGTGCCAGATGTATGCTCCGCTCGCCAACGCCCAGTAGCCGGGGGTCCACAGCAGGTTCGCAGCGGGAGGGAGAACCCAGGCGCCCGGCACCCAATACCAGCCGTAATCACCGTATTGATAGTAGCCTGGCATCCAAATGTAACCATCGCCCGGACAAGGAGGCTGGTCGAAGACCGTGATTGGCGGCGGCGCCACGTTCACGGAGAAAACAACTGCTGCTGAAGCCATGGCACCGAATAGAGCGGCCCATGCCAATAAAAAGATCGTGAGCTTGTGTTTCATAATCGCGCCCTCCCCGGGCGGTTCTGAGGACCAGCCTATCAAAACGCCAGCCTAGCGAATTGGCCTCGCCGCGAAGATCCCACACGAGAGACTCAATGCATTCGGCTCAACGAGTTTCCGAATTCCGGCGGGGCTTCCGTTGGCGGTCTCCGATTTCGCGTATACTACACGCGAGCAAATCGAAAGGGGAAGAATACACATGAATGCCGCTGACATTCAAGTCCGTAAAACGAGCAGGAAACGTTGGGTACTGTGGACGGGCCGTGTCGTTTCGGTCTGGCCCGTTTTTGTAGTGCTGGCGAGCGCTACCTGGAAGCTCACACGAAATCCGTGGTACGTCAAGGAATTTACACGAATCGGTTGGCCGGAGAGCGCGTTGACGCTCCTCGCTTGCTTGCAGCTCGGCAGTATCGTTTTGTACGTAATTCCGCGAACGGCGGTTCTGGGCGCGGTGTTGCTCACCGGGTACCTCGGTGGCGCCATCGCGGCCTATACCCGCATGGGAGAGCCGTATCCGGTCCTGGTTCCGCTATCGACGAGCTTGATTGCATGGGCGGGGATCTACCTCCGCGAAGAGCGCCTTCGAGCGCTGCTTCCATTTCGAAAGTGAGCTCCGCCCACAGCCCAGAATTCAGAGATTGTGCACCGGGGCCTGATTGCCGCCGGGCCGGGGTCAGCGGTAGCGGGCGGCACAGGAATCGCCCTGGATCGTGGATTTGGAACTTCAAGCGTGGGTTTCGCGTAAGTACGAAATGAGCCACAACTGCCAATGATCGCCTTCCTCCTCTGGTGCATTCTGTTCGTGCTGTGCTGGCCGCTGGCGCTTCTCGCCCTCGTGCTCTATCCGTTCGTGTGGCTGCTCCTGCTGCCGTTCCGTCTCGTGGGGATCGCCGTCGAAGGCGCGTTAGCCCTAGTGTGGGCGATTGTGACGCTCCCGTTCCGAGTGGTGCGGCGGCTGGCCTAACCTCCACCGCCGTGGGCTGAGGCGTGGTAGGCTGTGGCTCAAAGGAGTTGCGATGGCAACAAGACATTTGAGCATGGTGGTGGTTGCGAGCCTGATGCTTTGCGGTTTGCCGGCGAGGGGGGAGAGCGCAATCGAGAGGGAAGCTCAGGATCGCGCCCAGATCGAAAGGCTAATGTGGCAATACGTGCGCGCGTTGGACACCGAGAATGCCGAGGCTTATGCGGCGGTATACACTCCCGATGGACATTTCGGCAGCGGGGCCAATGCGGTGCGGGGACGTGAAGCGCTCAAGAAGATGATCAACGATCTCCGGCAACGCGGCGCGGAGACGGAAGCGAAGTCCGGCCAGAAAAGGGCGCCCATGTATCACGTCCTGACCAACACCTATATCGAATTTATCGACAAGGACCACGCGCGCATGCAGGCCTATTGGATGACGGTGTTTGGCGCCGCGGGTCAGAACACTCCGGCTCGCGTAGCGGCGGCTGGGCGGGAGGTGGATGAGTTAGTGCGGTTGAACGGGCAATGGCTCATTAAGTTGAGGGATGTGGCGCCGAAGGAGTGAGGACTCATTGCCGAACATGCAGGCGGCTTTTCGTAATATCCTATATTCGGTGAGCCCGAGAGCGATCCTTTTAGCCATTCTGATTGCGGCCGTCATCTCGGCTGCGTGGTTGCTGAAGCGCCCCGGCCCCCGATTCAACACGGAGCCCATTCCCCACATGCTGGGTTGGTACGTGCTCACCGACACCACGACCGGCCTAAAGCGAATTTGCAATCGAGAGGGCGTCTGCCGTTCCTATCCGTCGGCTGTCTCGGCCGCGCGGGAAGTCAAATAAGTAGCGTCGGGGCTCTCTTGCCGCCCATCCCACCCGACGTCTACCGCGAGTGGAGGGCGAACGCGTATAACGAATCGCCCGCGGCGGCAACCAAGTATTGAACGCCATCCAATTCATATGTGATGGGGCCGTTGGACACGGGAGCGTGCAGGCCGGCGTGCCATAGCGGCGCGCCGGTCACGGGGTCTGTTCACGCTGGGCGTGGGCAAACTCAATCAGGCGTTTGATTTGCGCAATGGAAAGTGAAGGCCAATCCTCGTGAATGTCCTCGATGCTCTCGCCCATGTCATAGCTGTTCACAATCCCGTCAGGCATGATGCGCGTACCACGCACGATGGGCCGCCCGGAAACCTTCCCGGGAATTTGCTCGATCAGTTCACAACCGTCCAGTCGATGCCCGCAGGTGTGTCTAGCTTTGCCATGGTCGTACCCTCCTTCATCGTAGCCTTTACCACGTTTCGGCGCCGGCGTCAGACGCTGCCGGCCGGCCGGCCGGCGCGAGTGGCGACGTTTACCGCGGCTGGATCGCGAATGCGTATAGCGAATCGCCCGCGGCGGCTAGCAAATATTGAACGCCATCCAATTCATACGTGATGGGGCCGTTGGTCACGGGAGCGTGCAGGCCGGCGTGCCACAGGGGCGCGCCGGTCGCGGGGTCTAGCGCGACCAGGTTCTGAGCGGTGTCGCCGGCGAAGAGCAGTCTGCCGGCTGTTGAGAGCAGACCGGAGCGGCCGCCGCCGTTGGCCGGCCATGGATGGCTCCAGCGGATCTTGCCCGTCTTATAATCGATGGCCTCGAGCATGGCTTCCGAAAAACCGCTGCGATCGTTGCCGCTCCAACCCTCGGGCTTGTCGTCGTCGTCGTAGATGTAGTAAACGCTATAAGCGCGGGAGGCATTGACGTAGAACAATCCTGTATCGGGGTTGAAGCTGGGCGGTGGCCAGTTCGCGGCGCCGCCCTGATTCGGACTTACCAGGACGCCATCGAGATGGGGTTCCTTCGCGGGGCTGGGAATCGGTTGGCCTGTGGAGTCCACGCCGCTGGTCCAATTCGTTTTTACGTATTCCGCGCTGACCAGATTCGTTCCGGTCGTCCGGTCGAGCACGAAAAACCAGCCGTTGCGGCTCGCTTGCGCCAACAATTTCCGCGGCTGGCCTGCGATTTCGCCGTCGAACAGCACGGGCGTTTGCACTGCGTCCCAATCGTGCGTGTCGTGCGGGGAGGGTTGAAAA
This sequence comes from Bryobacteraceae bacterium, assembly GCA_036521975.1. Lineage (GTDB taxonomy): Bacteria > Acidobacteriota > Terriglobia > Bryobacterales > Bryobacteraceae > Palsa-187. Next base: position 2,594 of record DATDGT010000422.1, on the reverse strand, counting down.
TACCACTTGAGTTTGCCGGTATCGGGATCGAGCGCAATAATGCATTCCGTGTACAGATTGGCTCCCTGCCGCGCCTTGCCCGCGATCACCGGCTGGGGGTTGCCGGTGCCGAAATACAGAAGGTTCAAATCAGGGTCGTAGGTGCTGGGCACCCAGGTCATGCCTCCGCCGTGCATCATGGCCTCAACGCTCGGCCAGGTCTTGGCCTCCGGATCGCCGGGATTCGGATGCGCGTACCACCGCCATTGCAATTCGCCCGTTTCAGGATCATGCGATTCGATATAGCCGGGGATATCCAGATCGTCGCCGCTGACGCCCGCGATCACGTGGTTCTTGACGATCACCGGCGCGACAGAGGCGTAGTAGAACTGGTCGAGATCGCAGATTGGTTTGTGCCAGCGCTCTTTTCCGTCTTTCAGATTTAGGGAGACCAGATTGCAATCGGGCGTCTCGAAGAACAGGTAGCTTCCCCACACGCCCGCTCCGCGATTGCCGATGTGCCAGCCGCCGCGGGTCTTCCAGGCGTAGTGCCAGATCTCGCGGCCGCTGCGCGCATCGACGGCCCAAACATGATCCGGCGCGGTCACATAGAGAATTCCGTCGATTTCGAGCGGCGTGCCCTTGATGACAACGCTGTTGTTGCCTCCCCCGCCCTGTTGTTCCGAACCGGCGTTGGCTCGATAGACCCAGGCGAGCGCCAGCGAGCCGATGTTTTGCGCGTTGATTTTGGCAAGAGAGCTGAAGCGGCGGCCGGAGTAATCGCCGTTATACGTTGGCCAGGAGCCGGGCTGAAAAGGGACCTGGCCGAAAAGACCCGTAGCGACGGCAAAAGCGAGCAGCCTCATTTCAGCGTCTCCAAATACGCGACGACATTGTGTATGTCGGCATCGGTGTATTCATCCAGCATGCGGTTATGGGCGGCGTAGGGATCTTGGATCTCCACTTTCACTTCGGGCGAGCGGCGGAACGAGCGATATTCGCCCGAGGCGTCGCGGAGCGAGACGGTGAAATCGTCGATACGCTCCAAAGTTCCGGAAACGGGCTGGCCGGAGGCAGGCGTCACCGTCACTTGCGCGCGTATTGGCAGAGGCGCGCCGCGGCCGCCGGAGCGGGGAAAGAGAACGCGCTGCTGCAACGTGACCGGGTCGTAGCGCTTGGCGATTCCCGCCAGGTCGCCGGAGGGCGAATGGCAGGCGGAGCATTTCGCCGTGAAATACGCCTGTCCGGCTTGGGCGTTGCCGGTGAGAACGTTGGGAGGTTTCACCGCGTTTCGATTCTTCACCGTCTCTTCCACACGCTGTTTGAGAAATTGCGAAAGATCCGTGACCTGGCGCTTGGTCAAATCGCGCTTGTGATCGGGCAGCGTCATGAGCGCGGGCCCGAGCTTCGCGCCTTCCCGATCCTGCAGTACGATCACCGAACGGATCAGGTCCGGACCCTGGTCCGTCCCTTTGGCGAGGTTGCCGTGACAGTTTACGCAGAACTGCAAATAGGTCTGCTTGCCGCGATCGGCCGCCGCGGAATCGATCTCCGGTCTGGTCGGCCCTTGTGCTGGAAGGATAGGCGCAAGCAAGACGGTCGCGGCGAACGTTGCCGCAGCGGCCATCAGGCGTCGCATATTTCCAGCGCCTTGTTTAGGACGGCGATGGGATCGTGACCCGGCGCGGGCGTGTATTCATGCGACAGAAAACCGGAAAAGCCCAAATCCGCGATGGCCTGCGCCACGACGTGGTAGTTCAACTCCTGGGACTCGTCGATGTCGTGACGGCCGGGATTGCCGCCGGTGTGGAAATGCCCGATCCATTGAAAGTTGTCGCGGATATTGCGCACCACGTCGCCATCCATGATCTGTGCGTGATAGATGTCGAACAGTATTTTCACGCGCGGAGAATTAACGCGCTTCATCACATCCACGCCCCAGCCGATGTGGTCGAACATATAATCCTTGTGATTGACCTTACTGTTGAGCAGCTCCATGCAGATGGTGATGCCCTTGTCCTCGGCTTGCGACTTGATCTTGTTGAGGAACACCACGCAGTGATCGGCGCCTTCGGCATCCGGCATGCCGCGGCGATTCCCGGAAAACGTGATGATGTTAGGGACCCCATTGCTCGCGGCTTCATCGATGGCGGCGCGCAGAGATTTTTCGATCGCCGCGTGATTCTCAACGCGGTTGAGTGCGTCGGGGATCGTGCCGCCGGGTCCGGGCGGAACCATAGACGGCACGAGGCCGTATTTCTTGAGCGTCGGCCAATCGGCGGGGCCGATCAGATCGAATCCCTTGACTCCCAGCCGGGAGGCCTGACGGCAGCAATCCTCCAGGCTCATCTCGCGGGCGAAGACCCCGCGAGTGACGCCTTGCTTCAGGCGTCCCTTGCGCGAGACCGGGGCGGGGGATTGGGCGAGCGCAACAGGAGCGCCCAAAACGGGAAGAAAATCGCGGCGACGCATATCTAATGATAGCCAAGAGTACTTGAAATCCTGAGTACGGGAGCTTTCAGCTTTCAGCGATCAGCGGTCAGCTTCTGAAGCAGCGCGGTCAGCATGCGTTTGAGTTCTGTTGCCCGCTGCGACAGCTCTGCGTGATCCTTGGG
>DATDGT010000421.1:0-3432 GCA_036521975.1 Bryobacteraceae bacterium | reverse complement strand
CTTGAAGGCTTGCTCGTCTTCCAGGGTGTGCATGATGATTTGGCCGGTGAGTCCGTGGCGGAAGGCGTTGAGGGAGGAACGCTTTTTCCCAGCTTGCGTGCGTGGCCCGGAGGATAGCTGGGCGTTTTCGCGGTTGGCGGTGAGTTGGGCTTCGGTCATTGAGAGTCTCCTTAACCCCCGCCCTCACGGGCGGGGCTGGTTGACCCCGCCGTGACAAGCGGGGTTAATTAGAGCGGGGAAGAGTCGGCCCGCTCTGTCTGGACTATAGGGGGGAGTGACGCTTATCCCTGTACACTGATTTGGTAAGTGCTTGAGGCGGCGGAAGAAATAGGAGGACGGAGTTGTGAATTGCTCGCGCGGGTTCAAGCCCGAAATGTATAATCGCCGGCACGTTCCTGTACTGGCGCGGGATCAAGCGGCTGGCGCGACTGGCCGTGGCGGCAGACGCGCTCGCTACATGCCGTTGTGGACAAAACGGCGGGTATGAGAAAGTGTTCAAAGTGACCAAGACGACGAACCAGATGGACCGTAGAACCTTCTCCCGCTTAAGCGCAGTTACGTTATTGGCGGTTATATGGCCGGCGGCGGCGTTCCAACAGACCGGCATTCATCCGCTTACCGGACGGCATATCGCCGGGGTTTGCGGCGCCGGGCCATGCGCCGCTTGGCTCGAGCGCCCCGAGCGCGAACAGGAAGAAAATCCCGAAGGCGCGCTCGACGCCTTGGATCTCAAACCCGGCATGGTAGTAGCGGATGTCGGGGCGGGGACGGGCTACATGAGCCTGAAGCTAGCCCGGCGCGTGGGCGCCAACGGTCGCGTGTACGCGGAAGATGTCCAGCCGGAGATGTTGCAGCAGGTTCGCCTGAATGCCAACAAGGCGGGATTCAAAAATGTTCAGACCGTGCAAGGAACCTTCACCGATCCCAAGCTTCCCTCGGGCCAAATGGATTTGGTCCTGCTGGTGGACGTGTATCACGAATTCTCCGAGCCGCAAAAGATGTTGCGGGGAATTCGCGATTCGCTTAAGCCCGATGGACGTCTGGTCCTTCTGGAATATCGCAAGGAAGACCCTACCATTCCCATTCTCCCGGAACACAAGATGAGTGTCGCCGAAGTGAAAACCGAGTTGGAAGCGGAAGGGTTCAAGCTCGGGCCCGTGATTGAAACACTGCCCCGTCAACACATTTTGATCCTTACGAAAGCGGCATCCAGAGCAAAGGCCGTAGGAGCGCCAAAGTAGTTTGGACGTATGCCACTTTCCGCGGGCGACAAGTTAGGACATTACGAAATCGCCGCGCCACTCGGCTCGGGCGGCATGGGCTAAAGCCTGTGCCACAAGAGAAGTAGGCCCCCCAATCCGGCTTTGAGGAATTTTGCGGCGAGAAATCGCTTGCCTTCGTGGCTACATCTGTAGTATATTAACTACGTCTGTAGGAGATGCATGGCTGTTCCCCGGTTGTCGAAGCTCGAATTGCAGGTGATGGAGATTCTATGGAGCCGCGGCGAGCTATGCGTGCGCGACATCCTGGACGCGATGCCTCCCAAGAAGCGTCCGGCCTATACAACGATTCAGACGATCGTGCACAGGCTGGAAGTGAAGGAAGCCATCCGGCGCTCCCGGAAAATCGGAAACGTCCATTTGTTCCAGCCGGTGGTCGCGCGCAGGGCCGCGCTACACCGGCTCATTGACGACTTCTTGAGTCTGATAGGAGGCCGCGCGTACCCTGTCATGACGCACCTGATCGAGTCGGGCCGCATGACGCTGGACGATTTCAAGGAAGCGGAGAAAGCGTTTAAGAAGCTTGCGAACGAGAAGAAATCATGAACCAAGGAATCATGAACCTCGGGACTTTCTTAAACGCCGTCGGCAATCATCTCTGGCAATCGACAATATTCGCTCTATTCGCATGGTTGCTGGTACAGATCTTTCGGTGGAACAGCGCGCGGGTCCGGTACTCGATTTGGATGCTGGCGTCTCTCAAGTTCCTATTCCCGCTCTCCCTTCTGATCGCGCTCGGTAGTCACCTCTCTGGGCCTGCGAAACAGTACGTCGCGGCCGTGAACGTTCCCGCGATCCATTTTTTTGAGCTTCCATTTGGTTCGGATCCGTTTCAAAAGGCTACGGCAAGGTCTGAGCCGAACCCCACCCCGAATCAACTACCCACCCGAGCGGTGGTGGCGATCTGGCTCGTCGGAGTTGCTGCCGTTGTTGTCTCGCGGCTAGTCAGAATGCGGCGCGTGCGGGAAATCCTAAGCATGGCTCGACGGCTGGAGGACGGCCGGGAGATCGAAGCAATAGAGCGGGCAAAGAGCCGGCGGGGACTCGCCCGAAAAGTCAGGTGCGCCACGACAGAGTCGGTCATCGAACCGGGGATACATGGGATTTTTCGCCCGACCCTGGTGCTGCCATCAGGGGTTGCGGAGCGGCTTGACGCCGGTCAATTGGATGCCATCGTGGACCACGAGATATGTCACGTTCGCTGGTACGACAACCTGTCCGCGCTAATTCACATGTCGGTCGAGGCCATTTTCTGGTTTCACCCGCTGGTCTGGTGGATGGGTGCGCGGCTGGTAGACGAGCGCGAGCGGGCTTGCGACGAACAAGCGCTTGAGAACGGCGGCGACCCGCAGGTTTACGCGAGCGCGATTTTGAAGATTTGCGAGTTTTACGTCGCTTCGCCCTTGGACTGCGTGGCCGGCGTGAGTGGAGGAAATCTCAAGAGACGAATCGAGGAGATTATGAGACATCGTATGGTGCAGAAGTTGAGCGGGGGCAAGAAGCTGCTGCTGGCTGCTCTCGCAGTGTTGGCGGTAGCGGCGCCAACCACGGTTGGTGTCCTGACAGCCCTTCCATCCGCGCTCAATCCCCGCTGCCCGCGGCCGTGCCACGGCCTAAGTTCGAGGTGGCTTCGATCAAGCCGTGTATTTTAGAGCCCCAGCCCGATTCGGACTCGAGGCCCGGTGGGCGCGGAGCTGGCGCCGCCCCAGGCCTCGGTGATCCCGGAATGTTCCGAACACCGTGCATACCGGTTCGCGCGCTCATTCAGTTGGCCTACACCCGGTATGCGGAAGGCTCAGCGGGCGGATCAAAGCTGAACGACCGGCCGCCCCAGGGAGGTCCGGACTGGATCGACTCCGAGCGATTCATCATTGACGCAAGACCGGCCACCCCACAAACAAGAGCGACAATGGGCGGACCCATGTTGCAGGCACTCCTCGAAGAAAGGTTCAATCTGAAGATCCATCGTGAGACCAAGGAAATTCCGGCATACGCCCTGGTTGTAGCCAAAGGCACTCGCGTCCAAATTAGCAGCTTGAGCGCTTCTCGCATAGTGAAAACGCTGCACATCGGCCAGGGTTGAGCCGAGGCAAACATGCGACGCGTCGGCCGTGGCCGAGTAGGTGCCTTCCGAGTTTTTTGAGGGCTGCTG
>DATDGT010000420.1:0-8004 GCA_036521975.1 Bryobacteraceae bacterium | reverse complement strand
ATACTTTCATTAGGCTGAGTCTCCTGAGATTGAATTGGTTCTTGTCTTGAACCCAATCCAAGTATCAGGGACTCAGCCTCTCGCCGACCGCGGCAGCCGCGTTTGCCAGCAAGTTAGCTGGCTAATTTGGACAGCAGTGATGCCAAAGCCTTCCTTTTTGCTGGGCATCACAAAGACGTGAGCCTCGCGATACAGCCGCCGCAGCTCTTCATCCGGCATCGCGCCTCGGAAGCGGACCGCATCGCAAATGTTCAAGGTCCGAGCAAGGTTCTCCAAGCGAACTGCGTCATTACCGGCGCCGACGAGATCAACGCTGAGCGCAAGCCCCGAATCGAGGCCCAAGCGAACCGAATGCAGAAGAGTGTCAATACCCTTGTACCGGTCCGCCGTCGTCATTCGCGAAACTAATAATAATTTCAATTCGCCCGTGGGCCCATGCGGTCGTCCCATGGGATCACAATCATCGGCAGCGAGCGGGATCACGCAGCAGCGCGCGATGTCCATATCATTGAGAAAGCAGAATTCGCGGGCAGTGTAAAACGTGGTCGCCACGATGCGGCTGGCGCGGCGCGCGGCGATACGCGTCATCCATGAATGTCGTCGCCAAGCCTCAATACCGTGCAGAACAACGGCATAGCCCTCGGTTAGGTTCATCCGCCGCAGGACCCAAGCGACAGGCAGGAGCCCAACGTGACCGACAATTATCTTGCGGCCCATACCCCTGAGCGCGAGTCGAAACGCATCCACGCAGAACCTCCACTTGCTGCCACCACACGCCACACTGTATGCGGCCGCCTCGGCCGGGCGATGGTCGTCGTCGTCCAGGAGACCAAGAACGGCGAACGGCTCTCCACGATCGGCGAGGATTCGCGCGATCATCCGCATATAGCGCTGGACGCCGCCGTGGCTTTTCCATACCTCAGTTGCGAGCAGCAACATGAGACACTGTTTCGGGCCGTAGGAAACCGTTCAATGCGTCGATCAGACTGGTCTCGGTGATCCCGATATCAAAGGCCCAGGCTCGTCGCGCCGCCGCTCGGCCCATCTCTCGCAGCTTTTCAATATCCATCGTCATGTCTTCCAGCGCCCGGACTAGCCCCCCGTTGTCGCGGAAATGGAAAACACGGCCACAGGATGGAGTCACAACGTCCGAAGCGCAGCCTACGCGATCGCTGACCAACACCGGACGGCCGCACGCCAGAGCTTCGTTCACGCCCAGCCCCCAGGTCTCGTCATGTGACGAGGGGAGCACGAAGAGATCGCCTAGCCGATAGACAATCGGGATGCGGCTCTGGTTCTGGAATGGCAAAATCCTGAAGCGTCCCGGGTCAGCGGCGGCGAGAGCGCGCACCTCCTGCTCAAGCTCACCGTTCCCGACGACGACCAGTATGCAGCCGGGACGATTCAATGCCTGCACCGCGCGCATAAGCTCAAGCGGGCGCTTCTTCCGTTCGAGTTTCCCGGCAAACAATAACACAACTCGGTTTTTGGCGATTCCAAGTTGCTCTCGCCATTCAGTTGCCTGCCGCTCGAGTTCGCCAGCGGGCTCGGCAAACCTGCGGACGTCGATGGAATGCGGGCAGGCGAATATTCGATCCGCGTCGACGCCGAAGGTCTCGTAATAGGCGCGGTTCGCCGCCCCCACGGCGAGGAATGCCGAGGGCCATTTAAACATTTCTCGTAACACCCGTTGTTTGACCCACCAACGTGGTCCGTTCGGCGAATCCAGGAGGTGAGAATCGCCGCGGAAAAAAACCGGAACTCCCCTCCCCGCGAATGCTCGAAGCGCCATCAGATGGGAATGCCATGCCCAACCGGTGAGGTGAACCACATGGGGCTTCCACGCCAGCACACGTTCGACGAGCGCCGGATTGCGGAGTCCAAAAAAATGATGAGTTCCCGGATCCGGCGCAACGTTCGGGACCAGTTCCGACTCGTAGCCTTCGGTGAGCGGAATGTCCCAGGCCACCGATTTCTGAAAGCCGCGATCCCACGCGGCTGCGTTTCCCGAATGCCAAGTGAAAAAGACTTTGATCTCCAAACCGTCATGGCACGCGAGACGCTGGTGAAGGGGCGCGTAGTACTGTATCGGGTGAGAAATAATGATGGCCAGCCGGATTCTATTCGACGAGTTCGAAATATTCCCACAGCCGAGCATGTCCCGATCAGACAAAACTTGCGGTTGCTTCGGTGACGGCACAACGGTATCGCTCCCAAGTGCACTGTCTGGCCCTTTCCCGTGCCGCGCGGCCCATCGCACGAAGGCGATCGCGGTTCTCGCCGAACCACCGCAATGCGTCCACCAGGGCATCCAGATCGCCCGTCGGAAGTAAGCGGCCACAAGAATCTGTTAAAACGTCGGCCCCCCCCGTGGATGCGGAGGCAATCGCGGGCAGGCCGCATGCCATGGCCTCCAGCAACACCAACGCAAGTCCTTCGAAAAAAGACAGGAGCACGAATACATCTGCCCGGCGATAATGATCACGCAGCGCTTCTCGAGAGCATGCGGGGAGGTGTTTGACTCCATTCGGCAGAGCGGCCCTCTTAGCCGAGCTCAAATGCCACGACCCGACCAGGTGAAGCTCTGCCGAACGTAATCCAGCTTTCTCCCACGCCAGAAGGAGGTTTGGCATTCCCTTGCGGAGCGAGATCTGCCCCGCATAGATGAAGCGCAGCGATTCTGATGGTTCCTTCCGGGCTGGCGGCGTCCAGAATTCCAGGTCAACGCCGTAAGGCGCGAGTGCGACGGGCTTGTTTGGATGAAACTCCCTAACAGTCTCCACAACGAAACTGCTCGGCGCCAGCACAAGATCGGCGAGTTCCATTTCTTGCCGTTTTTGCTGGGGCCGCACGTAGCGGCTGGACGGGAGACCGGCGGCCGGCAGCCAGTCCTCGAATTTTCGCGCGAGTTCCGCTTGTGTATGTTCCCAGGCAGGATAGTAGCCGATCGGCATGTCGTAGATGCACGCCTTCCCCAGCCGTTTGGCCTCGACGAACTGCCACAGGGCGCAATCTTCATAGGCATGCACCGCCGTCACAGAGGGACGTCGGCATTCGCGTGTCATGGTCCGCATCAGCCAGTCGTTCGCCTGATAAGAAAGACCCTCATCGCCCCGCCCCAGTGCGCGCGTAATCAGCCGCCGCATTTCTCCGAGGCGGCCCTGAATCGTCGGCGCGCCCGCAAGCGGCAGAAAAAGCCGTCGCCCGAACCGACTCGCCATCGGCCGTAGTGGACCGGCTCGCTCCAGCAACTGCAATGTGAACCGCGACGGAATCCAAGGTACGCAAAAAGCCTCCAACCGTTGGGCATCAAAATGTGCGAGCGCGGCATGCTGGGAATTCGGATTGCCGGCAGGATGACCAAAGAGAACGCTCACGACCGCCTCAAACGCATGCCTCGAATACGTCAATGTGGCGGCGTGCCATCTCCGGAGCCAAATACGGGAGGAGGCTCGTCCGCCGATCGAAAACCTGCCCTTGGACGGACTCGTTCAGGAAATCCCTCAATACCTGGGCTGCGTCCTCAAGGGGCATCTCATCGTGCTGCCCGAACCAAAGGACATGACCGAGATCGGGCATGCGCTGAAACTGGGCAAAGGCCGGACCTTCGCGATGCACCACGGCTAGCAATGGCTTACCCGATAACGCGTAACTAAACAATTTAGACGGCATATAGCCGGAGTCTTCGACCCCGAAGATCAGCGCGCCGTCGCTCTCGATCAGCAGCTCAAACGATCGCCGGTAAGATACCCGCTGGGGTTCCTCACGAACCAGCCCCTCAACGCCGCAATTCGAGGCGATCTCCGCAAGATGTCGTGCTTCACCAGGGCGCCAGCCTAACATCGTGCCGAACAGCTCGATTCGGATCATGTCGCACAAAACCGGGCAACAGCTTCGCAGCCACGATAGCGCTCGGCAGAAAAGACGGAACGACCTCGCCATCACGGGTCCGCCCACACCGACATAGACTACGCGATAGGGTGGTCCTTTTCGCGGGCCAGATGGCGCGGAGCTATGGACCGCTTCACGGAGATCCAGTGGCAGGACGGAAAAAGGAATTACGGCCGAGCGTCCAGGCCGGGACCAGGCAGGCTCGTTCGCCCGATTATGCCGGCGGACTTCGTCTATGTAGGTTGGTGAGACTGCGATCAATCCTTGTGCCGCGATGATCACTTTCTCTTCTACCTGCTTGGCAAGCATGCGGCTTATTCGGTGTTTCAATCGTGGCGGCGCCCAGACGGGATGCGTTGAGTTTTCTTTATAGGGCGGATCGTGAAGATCCAAAATGTACGGTATTTTGAATCGTGTGCGCCAGAGATGCCCAAGCAAGAACAGAGGAAAATGGGCCGTCGAAATATAAACCAGATCGAAATGCTTCTGTTTTAAGAGGCGCCTGCCGGCAAGCCAAAGCGGCAACAGGGCGCGCCAGCCAACGGTTCCAATGCCGGCGATCTTGAATAACCGCCGCCAAAGAATCGGGACGCGATGGACGGTGGAATGCGGCGCGAAAAATCCGGCGCTGTCCCGGTCAACGCATGCCGCGGGCTGATATTCCACGGATGGACTTAATATTTCCACCTCCCAACCCAACGCCGGCAATTCCCAAGCCAACTGGCGCGTCCTATGCATGTCGGCGATCATCGTGGGAGCATAAGCGCTCGTGACGATCAGTACCCGGTGCATTTACGCAGCCCTCTCCAGTTTTATAGCCTTCGTATAGAGCGAAAACGGAATCCGTGGGTTGGACGTTGCCAACCGGGTCGCCGCCAGTGCGGCGGGAAGCAGAGGCAGGGCCGCCAGGTCGCCGGCGCGATTGCGGATCGCGCGTAGGATTCGATCCGCGTGATAAACCGTCGGCGTGCCAATCCCAACCACAGCATCAATCCGAAAACCTACGGGTTCCAGGAGCGCTCGATAATCTTCTTCGGCATAGCCGGAGCGCACGTGCCCGCCCGATTCTTCCGTATCCAGCACCTCGGCCTGATGTCTCGGATGCAGCTTATACGGACAGCAAAGGTGCAGCCCGCCGCCTGGACGCAAGATGCGGTAGAACTCCGCGATCACTTCCCGATCCCGGCGCAAATGCTCCAACACCTCGAAACAGATGATCTCGTCAAACCCTCGGCTCTCACGAGAAAGATCGTAAAGATTGCGTTGCTCGAACTGCAGGCGCCGTGGATCAGCCCCCTTGTGCAAGAGGAAGAATTCATTTGCCTTTACCACCTGGTCTTTCTCATAATTCATCGCGACAACGCGAGCGCCCGTTTGATACGCCAGCCAGGAAAAATACCCGTTGCCGCTGCCGGCGTCGAGGACGTCGCGAGGGCCGGTCTGCCAAAACTGGCAGAGTGACGCCCGGTTGCGCGTGTGCAGATCGAGGCCGGGGAAGACGATCGACCGAAAACTGTTACGGATGGCGCGGGATGGAAACACGCTGGTCAAACCGGAACTGGAGATTGAGTCTGTTCTGTTGCGCTAGGGGAGCGCAGGGCGCGTGCTATGGAATCCAAGAGCGCTTTCTCCTGCCGCTCCCAGCAAAACGTTCGCTCCGCGGCATCGAGCGCGGCCACCTTGGCGCGCCTCAAGGCGTCGGCCGAACCGAGGAGCCGATCGAGGCACGCGGCCAACGCGGCAGGGTCACCGGAGGGATAGAGGGACACACCACCAGGAGCCTGAGCTGCTACTTCGCGTTGACCGGCGGTATCGCTGGCCACAACGACGAGCCCCGCCAGGAGATAGTGAAGAATCTTGTTTGTGACTGTCAGGTCGCGGCTTCGAATGAGAGGCGTCTCTCCGGCAAACCCGATGTCGTGCTCGGCGATCCTCGAGAGAAGCTTATCGTTCGGCACTTGGGGGTGGATGAATATGCGGCGGCGCCACGCTTCCGGCACTTGACTCGAGAGCATATATTCGAAGCCGGCGGTCGGTGCACCTCGCAAATGGATCTCCACCTCTCCTCGTAGATATCCGAGCGCGCCAAAAAGGTCTTCCAAACCTCGGCCCTCGCCGAGCGTTTGCGAAAACCAATGGATCGATGGAAGCCCAGAGTTGACCCGATCCTCATGGCTGTTATCGATGAAGCATCTTTCGGCCCACGGAAAAGCGTTGTACACGACTGCTGGAGCGCGGCAGCCATACTCTTGCGCAATCGCCTCGCTCATGGCGCGTGAGGGGCATGAAGAGTAGATTCCTTGGGAGAGTAATTCCCCTTCAAGCGAACGGATGAGCCGGATGGGCCGATGCTTCCTCGCCTCCGGAAGAAAGTCCTCGGAAAACCAGTCTTCCATATCAACGGCCACGCGATGACCTCTGTGCAGAAGATCCGCCGCTACTCCCATCGCTTGCTCCGAATGGGCGATGTATAGATCAGCCTTCCGAAGGAGCGCTTCGTGATACTGCTCGCGGCCGGCGTACCCCAATTGCCCGCGCGTCTCAATGCCAGCGACACGGTAACCAAGCCTGGCGAGCTTTCCCCTGGAACGGCGGATCAGCCGCCGGGGACCTCCTCCCGTGAGATCGGCCACAGGGATGAAACTGAAGGAGGACGCCAAAGTACAGTCTCTCTGTTTGAGGTGACTGTCGAGCCAAACTCCAAGAACCGTGACGTCATAGCCGGCCCTTCCGAGAGCTTCGGCCTCTTTCAGAACCCGCGGATTATTACAAAGGTGGGTTCCGGCGAGGACAACAATTCTTTGGACGAACTCGCGCACAAAGAACTCGCCGGGCGCGGCCACTTCGTCCGAGTTGCTCATTCGTTTGACGCCGCGCCCGGCGGCCTGTACTGCTAATCCCAGAAATCTTTTCATGCCGTGACGATTTCGGAGGGTGGACTTTAGTCCGCGCGGGGCTTTAGCACCGCTCTTCGCCAGCGAGGCTGAAGCCGCGGTGTTCACAGGCTAAAGGCCTGTACTACTAACCAGACAAATCTTTGCGCGCTGCGACGATTTTGGGCGGACTGACAGTCCGCCGCAGTCTGACAGCCTGCCCTACATCGGCTCCCGCCATTTGTTTGCGGCGAAGCCGCGCTAACTGCGCGAAATGCAAAAAATCCAGCCACAGGCAGCAAGTCCTCTAAATACAAACACGTAGGCCACAACATCTCATGTTGTTTAGCGTTATTTTAGCGTTATTTTTTGCGTTATCTTTGCGTTTCTCTCGCGTCATTTTGGCGTTTCTCTCGCGTCATTTTGGCGTCTTCCCCCGAGGTCGTCATGCTTGGCACGGCTATTCCAGCCTCAGTCCCGAATATCTAAACATCGGACCTTTTGCTCAAACGCTTGACGCACACAACGCATCCGCTGTGCACACCCCTCAACGCGCACAACGGATTCGCTGTGCACACCCTTTAACGCGCACAACGCATTCGCTGTGCGCTTGCCGAAACCCGGCGTCCCACCCGCCGGGGGGTGGCGCTGTCGTTCAGGCTGCCCGCGATCCGCTCGGTGGAGGGTGCCGAACTCGCGGTAGAAAAGGTGACCCAGGCTCTTCACCCCGGCCAGTGTACTCCCCCCGAGGCCACCGAAGTGATGAAAATTCCTGCGGGCGCACTGCTGCGGGATGTGCAGATGAGCCGCCTGGACAAGCTGGGACAAATGAGGGGCCCGCGCTATGGAGCGAATGTGAAATCCGAGCGCTCACCACTACCCACTGAAGTGTGGCCGTTGAGCCGGTTCGTGGAATACGCGGGGAACCCGCGCAACAGCAACACAACAGCGACGCCGCCGTGGATCGCATTGGTGCCACCATCTTGCCCAACCCAACTGCGTGAAATGTAGAAACTCCAGAGCGAGGCTAAAGCCTCACGCGGGGCTCAAGCCCGCCCTCCGTATCCGCTATAGCGGCTGAATCATCACCCTATTTTCCGCCACTGCTGTCCAAATTAGGGGGTTAACTTGCTGGCCGGCGCAGCGGCTGCGTGGCCGGCGAGAGGCTGAGTCCCTGATAGGTTGAATTGGGTTCGATCCAAGAACCAATTCAACTTCAGGAGACTCAACCTTATGAAAG
>DATDGT010000419.1:0-11252 GCA_036521975.1 Bryobacteraceae bacterium | reverse complement strand
TATCCCACCGGTCTCAAACCGAACCGCCGACTCATCTCATCGCTCGCTCTCAAACCCGGCAAGATATTGCCGCGGTGGAACTACACCATTGCACCCAATCTGTGAGAATCTGTGGAAGTTAATTTTGCGTGGACCCTTAGCGCCGAACCGATTGGCCATCTTCTCGCGCAAAATGCCTGGGAAGCCTCTTCGCGATTTCGGGGGTTTCTCCAACAGGAAGCACTGGCGGGCCGGATCGTCCTGGCGCTGTTAGCAGACACGGCTATCGACGCCCCCAGCCCGATCCACCTGCCGACCCTCAACAGGCTCGCTTCGGATTTGCAGCGGGTGCAAAGCAGCCGCGAGTGGCTGAACGAGACCAAGCGTTTCGTGGCTGATCGTATCAAGGGAGCCTCCCGCAAATCCTGGGAGCCGTCGAGGGATGAGGAAGGTCACTCTCACAAGCCCAAGGACAGGGTCACGCTGGGGATGCGCCCGACCCTCATGCTTCGCCCTTCGGGAAACATGACATGGTCCCCGGTGCTCGACATCCCGAGCTTCGCCGGCGTTGCGCGCATAAACTCCGAACTGCGCACGTTCCTCGCCCGTACCAGGTGCCGGATCGAAGGGGCAGGTGAGATGTGGCGACCAGCCGGCTGGCTGCTGTCCCACAACCAGAAATGCGTGCTTAAGTCGTGGCCGGGGGCCGGGGCGGCGCTGATGCAATTCGAGCGGGACAACCCGGTACTCAATCATCTGATCGACGAAGAAGTCCGATTGTCGGCCGGGCCGACCTGGTTATGCAAACTGGGAGGCGACGGGCTCGCACACGAAATAACAAGCCGTACCGTCCGGCCGCGGCAGACGTATGTCCTCCTGAGCCAGAAACCCCTGCCGGCCGCCGAATTCCCGAGCGAGTGTCATGTTGATTGCCAAGGCTTAAGCGCCGCCTTCCTCACCACGCCGCCTCATTTCACCGGGGATTTGATACGTGCGTTGCAGGATCTCGGACTCCACGTAGCGAGAACCGTGCGCATCTGGCCCGTAGGGCTCTGCGCCCGCCAGTGGGACGGCGAGGGATATAGCGAGTGGCTCACCACCGAAACCCCGTGTTTTGGAATTGCGCACGATCATCCGGTAGAGGACTTTGTCCTGCGCCTTGATGAGGGTGCGGAATTGTTCATTAAGGCAGGCGGCAACGGCGTTCCGGAATTTGTGAGCCTTGCGGCACTTCCGCCCGGCAGGCACACGCTGTCGGTTAAGGTGCGCTCTTCCGGGTCGAATCCGGCGCGGTTTCCCGCGCCGCTTGAGGGCCACATGGTTCTCGAAGTTCGCGAGCCTAGCGCCTGGATTCCCGGCACTACCGCCCATGCAGGCCTAACCGTTTCCTTGGAGCCGTTCGACGCCTCCCTCGATGCATTTTGGGACGGCGGGGCTGCGGTAAACATACTCGGCCCAGCTGGCCGGCAGGTCGCTTGTGATCTGACCCTGAACAGCTCGGCGGGGAAGGAATTGCTTCACGACCAGATCGCGGTCTTCGCGTTGCCGGTTTCCAATGCCGCATGGCAAAACAAGTTAAGCCAGTACCAGGCGGCGGAGAAACGTACATTCGCGTATCTTGAGGCGGTTTCGGGCCGCTTCACCGTCAGGGGTGACGAACTCGGAGAGTATACGATCCGGCTGGACAGGGAGATCAAGCCGGTTCGGTGGATCTGCCGCAGCGTCCACGGAATAATGACGGTTCGGCTTAATGACGATACCGGACGCGACGAGAGCGTGACGGCCGCGTTCCGGAGTTTCCTGCACCCTTGCAGAGCGATCGCTTTGGAGGCGGAACGCCTTGATTCCGGTTTCGAGGTTCCCGGTGCCGGCGGGCTTCTTGAGGCCCGCAACGGCAACTCGGGCGACGTCGTCGTTGCAAGCACTCCGCGCATTGACGGCGGACTGCAAGGCTTGCTGATCGAGCCGGACCTGCAGGATCTCGCGGCCGAGGCCGTGCCGCTCGCGCAGTTCATGAAATTGATAGGAATTTGGGCCGATGCGCGACTGGTCGGACCTCTTGTCCACATGCGCCACAATCGGGTCGTCACGCGCCTGGTCACCGCTTTCTTCTCCCGAGTGTGCGGCTCGCGCTGGGCGGCAGCGGAAACGGCCTATCTATCGGACACGAAATCGGACACGGCGCTGCAGCAGTTGCAGCGCTTGATCGGCGCGCCCGGATTCGCCGCTATTCTTCGCCGCGACCACGAGCGAATGCAGCAGGGCACGGGCCCCGGCAAGGCTTGGTTTGCGGAAGTCTCCCACCGCTATGGTGCCTGTTCAGAAGCGGGGCTCTGCGAGTTTGCGCTTCAGCTTTCAAGCCAGCCCCATCGAATGCTTGCCGTGCCCGCGCCCGCCTTCGAAGCCTTGCTCGCCGAAGTCAGAAAGAAGGAGGCGCTATTACGTGGAGCGCGGCTATTGGCCCTGCTTGCGGTCGCCGAGGACAACGCCGCGGTGAAATCGCCCCTGCCGAGGTGGATATGGTAGTTGCGCCCGCATCGCGCCAGGAAGTCATGAAGACCACGCGGCGGGCCCTGGGATTGCCGGTCCTCGACGGTGACGCGCTTGACGATGCGCTGCTTGGGGCCCTCCTGCGCCGCGCCTCCGGGATTCTCTGCCCTTGCTCTCCCGCAACACTCTCCAGCACCGTCGCGGCAAGCCTTGAAGGTTTGGCCGAGAACCGTGACGCGATCGTAAAGCGACTCACAGGCATTACGGACAGTCTAATGATTTACGGTGATCTGCTGGAACTGAGCCACACCACCATCGACGATCCGGCCGCGAAGGGCACGTGGGTTTTCGCCGCACCGCCCAGCTTTGCTGGCGGGCCCGGCGGCAGTATCTTTGTTCTCGGAACGGCAAGGGACGAGATAACCCCGCTGCCGGCTTCGCTCTCCACCCGCATCGTTTATCGCGGGCCGCTGCGTGTCCTGCGGCCGCATCCGGAAGAAGACCTGCCCGCAATCCTCGGAGACCTGGGCTTCCTGCAGCTTCCGCAATCCACCTGGCTCAAGGCTCCCAGGCTGCAATCGGCCGCGGATTTTCTCAACAGCGTGTCGGCGCGTCTTGCGTCGCAGCCCGCCAGTGGCGAAATTCAGGATCTGTGGATTCTGGACCCGGATTCCCCTGCCGACTACTATGCCGACCGATGGCGGGCGCCCCGAAACGACACCGGAGAATTTGTCGCCCGCCGACCGCAAGCCTACGGTGCTCCGATTTGGGGATATGCCAGCCTCTCAGAAGGCACGTCGGTCAGATTCCTTGATTTACCGCTCGTAAACACGCCCTGGCGCGGCTGTGACGTCGCCTGGCATTTGCAGATGGCTATTGACGCTTGCCGGGGAACGCCGCAGCACTATAGACTACGGCACACGGCGCAGGGGCACTCCTTGGATTTCTTTTCACCGCTTCCAATGTGGGCCCATCGACGCATGATGGTGGTGGGCAGTCCGGGTCCGCGTGAGAAGTGCTTGCTGGCGTTTCAGATCACAGAGCAGGATTTTCAGTCCGAACGGATGTTCCTGCAGCAGCACCTCTGGCTGATGCCGCGTGACTAGCCGTGTAGGAAAGCGAAGAAACGATGCAAACGATTCAGGAAACCATCAGTCAGCTCCTTGGCTCGCTGCAACAGTACATCGAGGCGACCTATCACATCGGCGCATCGGCTCTCATCAACCAGCGGAAGGAACTGCTGAACCGCCCCGAGGTCATTCACCAGATTCCGTACATCGAATCCACTCCGCGCTACCAGACTGGGAATTCCTTCTCGACCATCGAAGGCCTGCCCCCGGCTGCCTTGCAGGCATACCTGGCGCTATCGGCGGCCGAAGGCGAATCGCCCGCCTTGCTCCATGACCCTCCCTACAAGCACCAATCAGACGCCATTCTGTACAACCTCGTAAAGGGCAAAAACCTGATGGTCATGACAGGAACCGGCTCGGGCAAGACGGAATCATTCCTGCTGCCTATTCTGGGCAAGCTTGCCCGCGAGGCCAGCACCCACCCGGCTTCGTTTCGCGATCAACCCGCCGTCCGCGCCATGCTGCTCTATCCCATGAATGCGCTCGTGAACGACCAACTGGGTCGTTTGCGATCCCTGTTTGGAGATCATCGCCTCGTAGGACTCTTTCAGAAGTGGGCGCAGCGACCCGCAAGGTTTGCGCGATATACAAGCCGCACTCCGTACGCCGGGTTGAGGACACGCGACAAGGATTCCCGCAAGTTTCACGCGTTCGACGAATTCTATGTGGAAATACAGCGCCAAGCCCAGGCGGCGGCCTCCGAGGAACAGCAGCAGGCCGAGACGCTGCTTAAGCAGCTCAAGGCCAAAGGTAAATGGCCTGCCAAACCCGACCTGATCGCCTGGTTCGGCGATAAGGGGACCGAGTGGCAGGATCGGAAGACGGGGAAGTTTCGAAGGGCGGTGACCCTTCCCGATGATGTCGAGCTGATTACGCGCCATGAGGTTCAGCAGGCACCGCCCGACTTGCTGGTGACCAACTACTCGATGCTGGAGTACATGCTCATGCGCCCGATCGAGCGGCCCGTTTTCGACCGGACCCGCGACTGGCTGGAACAGAACCCCAGCGAGAAGTTCCTCATCGTCCTCGATGAGGCGCATCTGTATCGGGGCGCAGCGGGTGCCGAAGTGGGCCTTTTGTTGCGACGGCTCCGGGATCGACTGAACGTTCCTCCCGGCCGATTTCAAGTCATATGCGCCACCGCCAGCTTCAAGGATGCCGGCTACGCTCCGCAGTTTGGCGCTCAACTCGCAGGCGTGCCGGCAGAGAGTTTCGTCGCAATTCAGGGCGACTTCGCCTGGAGGTCCCACGCGGCTCCCGGCAGTAAGAAGGACGCCGAAGTCCTGGCGGCCATCGATCTTGCGACCTTTTACGCCCAGCAGGACGACAGCCGCATGGAACTCCTCGGGCCCTGGCTGCATCATCGCCACGCTGCGGCGGGACCGAATCTGGAGGAAACGCTGTTCGGGTCCCTGGAAGCGTTCCCTCCCTTGGGCCTGTTCATTAATACGACTATGAAGCAGGCCCGTCCGATCGAGGAATTGGGGCAGCAGTTGTTTCCCGACAGCACCAAAGCGGAAGCCGATGCCGCCGCGACGGTGCTCATGGCATTGGGAAGCATCGCGAAACCCGACGCGAAGAGCCCCGGATTGCTTCCCTGCCGAATTCACAACTTCTTTCGAGGGCTGCCCGGTCTCTGGGTCTGCATGGATGCCGATTGCAACGAATTGGCCGAGAGCGAGCGCAGCGGGATCTGCGGCAAGATGTACAGCCAGCCACGCGACCGCTGCGCCTGCGGAGCCCGTGTACATGAGTTCTTCACCTGCCGCTTCTGCGGCACCGCCTACGCGCGCGCGTACACCGACGACGTTGACAGTCCCTCGGCCCTCTGGTCGGAACCCGGCCAGAGGCTACGGATGGAAGAGGGCGAAACCAGCCCGCTCCTGCCGCTGGACATGCTGCTTGAGGCGCCTAACCCGGCAAATCCCACCGAACCTGCCGACTACGATCTGGAGACCGGCAGGCTCAATCCCAACCAGCATGGCCCGCGCATGCGCACCGTTCACCTGCGCCACGATCGCGTGACACCGCCGCCGGACGAGAACGGCGACGTGGATGCCAGCATGGAGGCGCGCGGGCAATTCATTCCGTGCGCCTGTTGCGGCAAGAGCGCGCGCTACGGCCGCTCCACCGTCCAGGATCACCAGACAAAGGGAGATCAGCCGTTTCAGGCGCTGGTGGCAAAGCAGATCCAGATTCAGCCGGGCAATGCGATGCCGCCCACCCGCTTCGCGCCGTTGCGCGGGCGCAAGGTGCTGGCCTTCTCGGACTCCCGGCAGGTCGCCGCGCGGCTCGCACCGAACCTGCAGATGTACTCGACACGGGATTCGCTGCGGCCCCTCATCGCCTGGGGATATACGAGGCTACAGTCGATTCCGGGATTAAACGTGCTCGTGAGCCTCAGCGATCTGTACCTCGCGATCCTCCTTGCGTCGAAGAAGCTCCGGGTCCGGCTGCGGCCGGAACTCAAGCCCGCGGAGACCTTCGCCGCGGAGGGCGTAGTGGATCTGGCGGTGGAGAACGGCAGCGCCGATACGGACAGCGGCCTGCAGTTTCTTCTGATCAAGCTCCGTGCGGAAACGCCTCCCCAGGCGCTGCTGGAGGACATCATTACGACGATCCAGGACCCGTTCCTCGGCTTTGAGGCGCTCGCGCTCGCCTCCTTGTGCGAGCGTGCCGAACTCACGCAGCAGCTTGAGCAACTTCCTGTGATTCCGGGGCTCGCAGAGACAGGGGAGGCGAAGGTCGGCATGGCGCGCGCGTGGCTTCGATGCTGGCGGAATAACGGCTTCTGGCTCTCGCAGATGCCATCGTCATGGTGGAACCGGCCCGCGAGCCAGGGCGTGAGCGTCAAGGCAAAGAAGGGCAAGGGCAACTTCAAGGCAATGGAAATCGTGATCCGGGACAAGTCCGCCCGCAAGCTCTTCGAGCAAAAATGGACCCCTCTGCTCCTTTCGATATTCTGCACCGACATCGGCGGCGAATATCAGTTGCGCGGCGGCGAGTTATCGCTGCTTTTCAATGCGCCCTGGGTGCGCTGCTCAACCTGCAAATCGGTGCACAGGCCGATTCCCGGAGTCGCCCATTGTCTGGACTGCAACAGCGACGACGTGCATGCCCTTGACCCAGCGAGCGACCCGGTATTCCTTGCCCGGAAAGGCTACTATCGCCGACCCGTGATGGCCGCGCTGGGCGAGCCGCCTGCGGAGCCTATGGCGCTCATTGCGGCAGAACACACCGCGCAGCTCAACGCGCCACAGAACGAAGACGTTTTCTCGAAGGCGGAAGAGCACGAACTGCTCTTTCAGGATGTCGCACCTGCATTGGGGAAGAAGACGCAGCGCACCACGGCAATCGACGTGTTATCCAGCACCACGACGATGGAAGTCGGAATCGACATCGGAGCGCTCTCCGGCGTCGCTCTTCGCAACATGCCGCCGGGCCGCGCGAATTACCAGCAGCGCGCGGGCCGCGCCGGCCGACGCGGCCACGCGGTTGCGACCGTTGTCGCCTTCGGCAGCGCGGACAGCCACGATGAACATTACTTCTCCAGTCCCGACGGCATGATCCGCGGCGACGTCACCGATCCCAAGCTCACGCTCGACAACCGCGACATCACGCTCCGGCACATACGGGCCTTCCTGCTGCAGCGGTATCACCAGGACCGCCTGCCCGACATCGATCCCGCACAGCCTCACGATCTGTTTTCAGTGCTGGGCAGCGTGGCGAGCTTCAAGAGCGCCACGTCCATGCTGAATATCGGCGATTTCAAAGCCTGGCTCTCAGAAAATGAAGCGGCCCTGAGGAGCAGGATCGCTTCCTGGATTCCCCTTGAGCTCTCCCACGAGGATCGTGCGTTTCTACTGTCGGGGTTCAAGTCGGACTGCATCGAGGCGATTGAGGAGGCGATCCAGTTCGTTCCTGAAGAGAAGGCCAAGGCTGAATCCGACGACGACAATG
Source organism: Bryobacteraceae bacterium (assembly GCA_036521975.1). Lineage (GTDB taxonomy): Bacteria > Acidobacteriota > Terriglobia > Bryobacterales > Bryobacteraceae > Palsa-187. Next base: position 3,693 of record DATDGT010000419.1, on the reverse strand, counting down.
AGCCCGAGTCCGCGGCCGAGACAGACGAGGAGCAGCCACTGCAAGATCCCGACAGTGGCAAGCTACTAGATCGGCTCCTGTACCGCGGTGTTCTTCCCCGCTACGCCTTTCCCACCGACATCGCGACTTTCCATGTTTTCGACCTAGCCCGATCCAGCCGTTTTCGCGCCATCATGCGCTTTGCCCCGTCGCAAGGCCTGCCAATTGCTCTCTCCCAATACGCACCCGGAAAGCAGATATGGATCTCCGGTAAGTGCTACTCCTCCGGCGCCATCTATACCACCATGGCAAGCGAACGCTTTGCAGCTTGGGAGGCGAAACGGCTTTATTGCGAGTGCAGCGCGTGCGGTTTCGCGAGGACCTACAAGATCGGAGAAGTTGGCAAAGGCGACCGGCAAGACTGCCCGGCCTGCGGCACCGAAAACACGTTCGGTGAGGCGCGTTATTGGTTACGCCCGCCGGGCTTTGCGCATCCGGTGGACGCCGCGGAGGTCACCTCGCCGGATGAAATACCGGAAACCAGCTATGCCACTCGGGCAAAGCTGACCATGCAGACGCCGCCGGATCAAGCGAAGTGGACGCAGGTGAATGAACGGGTTCAGGTGTTGAAGGAACGCAAGCACCTGCTCGTTTCCAACACGGGACCGAAGAGAGAGGGCTACAGCTATTGCGTGAAGTGCGGACGTATCGAGGCGAGCAGTGATCCGACCCCTCTGCTTACGGCTCCGCACCGCAAGCCATATCCCGACGAAAAGCAGCCGGACTGCGAAGGGGCGGGGACGACTCGGCACATTGTGCTCGGAACCGACTTTATCACCGACATCGCGCTGTTTTCGATGAAGGTCGAAGCTCCGCTCAGACTGCTTCCCGGTCGTTATTCGACCGATGTAGCGCTGCGCACCGTCAGCGAATCCCTGGCGAAGGCCGCGAGCCAGATGCTTGAGATCGAGCCGGGCGAGCTCATGGCGGAATATCGGCCTTCGCTCACGCCAGAGGGACAACAGGGGCTCAAGGCCGAGATCTTCCTCTACGACACGCTGCCGGGCGGAGCCGGCTTCTCAAGTCAACTCGTCGATAGAGGTGTGGAGCTGTTTCAGCGGGCCCTTCTACTCGTGAAGGGATGCCCCGAGAATTGCGATGTCTCGTGCTACAGGTGCCTGCGCAGCTTCAAGAACAAGTTCGAGCATGGTTTGCTCGACAGGCATGTTGCCGCCGAATTGTTGGAATTCCTTATCACCGGAGCACTCCCGACTTTCAGCCAGACGCGACTAGCGGATTCCACATTGCTGCTCTTTAACGATCTCTTAAGGCAAAGCGATGGCGGCACAAAGTACGAATCCAACGCCGTAATGTCGGTCGCCGGGCTCGAAAACATAACCGTGCCAATCTTGGCTACCCGTAAGGATGGCAGCCGTTTTGTCGTCGCGCTCTCGGCGCCCCTTACAAACGATTACGCTCCAGGCGAGTCGGTCCGGCTGCTCCAAGAAAAGTCATCAGAGGTGCCGGTGAAGGTCGTTAACGAACTTGTAGTGCGCGGAAATCTTCCCGCCGCCACCCGAGAAGTTCGTCAGTTTATCGACGTTAGCTTTCAACCCTTTGGTTCTACTTGAGCGGAAATTTCCGCAGATAGAACCAGGTTCCGGCCAGGAAGAGTAGGGCGCCTATCGGCTTACTAATCTTGTTGAGCGAACCCATAAGCTCTGTTCGAAGGCTACCGTTAAACAAAAACGTATAATCCGTGAACGCGCCGACATTTGCAATGAAGAAAGCGAGAGCAAACAGCGCTGCCACGCCAAGAAGGTAGCCACCCTGGGGACTGATTGAGACGACAAAGGACGGCTGAGGGGCCCAGATCTTGCTGTCATCGCCCGTCGGAACGAACGAGAGTGCCGACATAACCTTCTCGGTGCCGCGCACACACGGGAGGAGCACTCGTTCCTCGTTATACCGGCTGTCAATCGGAATTCTCGCTGCCGAAGCGCTGGTGAACGTTCTTCCATCGAAATCCACTTTAATTGCTTTGCCGGATGCCGAGGCGTTCGCCTGGCCATAGAGAAGCACCTTCACAAGAATCGTTTCGCCTGTGCGAAATCGATACACGGCATCCGGGCCCTTGACCCGTGGCAGAACTTGGCGCTCCGGTCGGCGGATACTCAGCGGCCAGCCACTGTTTCTATAGAACCCGCGGACGTGGTAGGTAACGCAGTCTTGTAACTCGCTCTGATTGAGCCTGTCTACTACGCTTCGCCACGGCTTTTCAGCTTCTCCTGGCAGCGGTACAGACAAGACAGGCCCTCTGTACACGTACGATCCTTCGGTCTCACGTAACCCTTTTGGATACGGGCGATCAGCGTGAGCTTTGATTTCCTCGTCCCAGGACTCTTCTCTAGTAGCATCGCTTTTCTCGCCATAGTCGAGAAAGGCCGCGAGCATTATGTCCATAATGAAGATTCCGGCGGTCATCTGCACACTTACAACCGTGCAGCGCCGGAGCGGCAAGAAACGGTAGTCGCGCTTAGCACCACCCGGACCCGCTGCAATATTGGCTAACGCGCCCTCAGCAAAAACGAAGAGGGCGTCTTCACCTGGCAGCTCCTTCCAGGCATTATCTTTGGCCAAGTCGGCGGAGAGGTATTCGGCGCCATAGCGGACCCGCATCACGTAACCATCTGGATAGCAACTTGCGTTGAGGACGTTTTGCCGGAACAGGGGGTAAAAGGAAGAGCTGAAAACGTAGATCATTCTACGGCACCGACTTTCCTCAAAAATCGCGGCAATTCACGAATCGTCCGAATGCGTACAGTCGGCTCCACCTCGGTCATCTTAGCGCTCTCGTAATCCCACGTTTTCTGCGGAATCCAGACAGCATTCAACCCGGCTTCGAGCGCCGGTTTAACGTCCGACCGTAGGGAATCGCCCACCGACCAGGTCCGCTCAGGGGCCGCGTCAAGTTCCCCGACCACGCGGAGGAACGTCTCTCGGTCTTTGTGCTCGACGATTACCACGCGTTCAAAAACTTCGTTGAGGCCGCTTTCTGCCACTCTGCGTTCCTGCAAGGCGTACTCGCCTTTCGTAAGGAGTACGAGCTGGCATCGTCCGTGAAGAAAGCGCAGCACCTCCTGAGCCCGCGGCATCGGACGAATTTTGTTGCGGACCACTGACGTTGCGAGGCGCGAAATCCGCTGTTCGACGCGAAGCAACGGAGTCTCACCCTGCCTTCGAGCAAATGCGTCGTACGTCTCCACCATCGATCTGCGAAAGCGTTCCACGGTGAAGCCCCAAGCAGCGACGTTCCGCACGTCCCGCGCTTCAAACTCTTCCTCCACGCAATTCGCGTCAAAGCCCAGCCGAGCCAAGAGTGTAAAAAAGCGGCGCTTTGCAGCGGTATATAGGGGCATCGTTCGCCAAAGCGTATCGTCTCCGTCAAAAATCAAGGTCGAGTGCGTCAGCCCGGAGTCATAACCCATCTACTGGATTGTACGGAAATCCCGGTTGCGTTGGTAGAAGCGCGCCCTCGGTGATTCTTTGCGATGCTGCGAGAACCATCCTCGATTGTATTTGTTTACCACGTGAGATCACTGCATAGCCGGTTGCGGACATCGCGGACGAGCGGATAGACATAGATACCCTTGACCGCGCGGCCGTGTGCTTTGTGCTCCTGATCCATGCGTCCGCGCCCGGTAGTCTGCCCGA
>DATDGT010000418.1:0-1702 GCA_036521975.1 Bryobacteraceae bacterium | reverse complement strand
GCGTGGAACCATTCGGCCCATGCTGGCAACACCGGAAGCCCGAAGCGCACGGCTAGGCGATGTAAAACGAACTCCGGGGCGTCGTCAAACAGCACGGTCAGCCGGGTCTCGGCATTCGCGCCGAGAGTCGTCTCAAGAAAGGCCTGTGAAAGAAATACGACGTGGCGAACAGGCCGCTTTCGCCCGGGGACCTGAAGCGATGCCTTGTAAATGGCCGGCTTCTCGCCGAGCGCGCCGACAAAGCCCCGGCCTCCAAATGCAACTTCGAACCGAAGTCCCTCATGCGCGCCTGCGATTACTGCTCCAATGTCCTGGTCGCCGCCGAAAACCGAAATCATATGCAGCGCCGTGACAGTCCGCGAATCCATCGGCCGCTCAGCCACCGCGCAATTCAGGGCCACCGTCACGTTGGTGACCGTGTCCCGAGTCTGACGGACAAAGGTCAGCTTGCCCATTCGTAGATGCGCGTTCTGCATCGGCATCATCCTTTCTGGACGGCTGTCGCGCCGCTTTCTCCGATAGCAAAGCGATCCGCCCGTCGGCGTATAGCAGCGTGAGACGTTGCGAGAATCTCTCTCGTTCGTGAATCACGGTCGCGCCGTCTTCCTCGTCCTCCCGCTTGTCGACCACTTTCACGCTTTCCCAGTAGGAGACGTGCCGTTCCTTGCCCTTGCCGAAGCAGCCGTTCATCATTCCCGATGTGCATAACAGCGCCACATGCCCCTGGTGCAAGCTCGTGAGCGGCCGCCCGGCGAATTCCGCCTTCGGGGCGTGCGTCACCCGTTTCGCCTGGCGCCAAGCGGGAGAGTTCGCAAGGAGATCTTCGATCTGATCCAGCGGAAGCCCGCGATATTCCAGCTTCGCCGGCGGACTCGGCGGAATGGCGAAGCAGCGGTCCGGGGCATCAAGAAGGGGAGGAATCTGCTCGTACGACCGGGTCAGGCCATTCAGTTTCAAATTAGCCTGATTGACCGCACTGTCAGTCAGCCGCTCGCGCTCCTGGCGTGTGCGGCGAATCCCAGATACGACCGCCTGCTTGTAGGCGACAGCGTCCGCCTCCGTGAGCCGGTAAATGGATTTGTCTTTGAACTGCGGCGTCAGGACGGTCCCGCATTCGTGAACGCGATTATAAGGGACCACCATCACCAGGACGCCGCCTGGCCGGATCCAGCGTCCCACATGCTCAAGGAAGAGGCGCTCCATCCGTTGGTTCCTCCCCTCGCCGATTTCAAAATCGTAAGGGCCGTTGAGATACAGGAGGCTGAACGAGTCCACCGGGGCATGCGCATCGAACGCACTGCCCTGAATAGCTTCGTCCAGAACCTTCCGAGCGTCCGTGGCACGATATGCGTCGAGTTCGATACCGTACCGCCGCACCGTAGCTCCTTCCGTAACCAAGCACAGTGCCTCTCCAGTGCCAGCGCACGGATCGAGCACGCTGGCTGGCTCTGGCGGGAAGTGCAGATACTTCCCGATTCGCCTGCCCTCGGCGCGGGCGAGCGGGTAAAAACCGAGTCGCAACTTCGCCTGAACCCGCAAATTCAGCCTCCTTCATGCAGCGTTTGTTGTTGTTGTTGTTGTTGTTGATGACGATGTCGTCGTTGTTGTTGTTGCCGCCGGCAGCAGGGTTTGTCGGCGTTTGTTGTCGCAGCCCGAATACTATTCCGTTGCGTTGTGAACGGGATCTTCTTCGGCCACTTTC
>DATDGT010000417.1:0-34579 GCA_036521975.1 Bryobacteraceae bacterium | reverse complement strand
ACCACCAAGTCCAACGACAATGAAGCACGCCCACAAGGTGCCGCTAGCAATTTGGCCTTTGCTGCTCAGCGGGGCAGTGAAGGCGGATTATGAAATAGTAACGACAACTCTATAACAGTTATTTTTGCGGCCGGACTTAGTCCATTCCTGGGTTGGCACGAAGGTGTAGACCTTTCGCGTTGTGTCCTGCGATGGCTTGTGCAGAAGAATCAAGAGGCGAGTCAGCCGACAGGATAGGTAAGATAGAACACTCTCGGCCTCTGCCTGAGAGTCAAAAGGGCCAATGCAAAGATACGTTTCCGACGAGATGCTGCCCGGCTCCCCGACAAATGGCGTACTGATGATCCTGTGAGGATAGGTATCTCTGTTGCCGGTCCCCGGAGCGGCCCACGTAAACCTTCCACTTGTCGATGAGGTCAGTTCCAGTCGTGATAGAGCTTCTAGGTGTGTATCCCTTACCGCCGTTTTGATAAACCAGCACCTCGCCGGGCGACTTTGTAGTCTTTCCCTGAAAGTACGTGCGTAGGCCGAAGGGCCTCAGAGAACTAACCAGTCGCTCGAAACGCCTACTGTCCGGCAAGCACAGCGATTGCGATTCCCCGCTCTCGACAGCAACGACCTTTTTGAGGATTGACAGCCCTTCATTGAAGCGGATGAACACGTCCACGCCCTCTTCGAGAAGCGGACGACAGGCTGTCGAGACAGGCCAGTCTTTGAAATGGGTGGTGGCTCGGCAGGGCCCGGGATTGTCGCGGTTCCAGAGGAAGTAACAAACGCCACCCTTGAGACCCACTCCTGGAAAGACGTCCGACGCACTGAGATAATCGTCAATTGAGCGCACGCGATTGTCGGTGAGCATCGACGCTCTGAACTGATCCAGCCCCTTGCCACCGGCGAACCAACGCGCAGGTATAATCAGCGACAGATAGCACGGTTCTAGCTTTTTTGCCTGCTCCACAAAAAGGTGGTAGATCGGCGCCGCGCTCTTACCGTAGCCGCCGTCGTCCAGTTGGTACGGCGGGTTGCCGATGATCACGTCGAACTGCATATCGCCTCCAAATAACTCGGCAATCCGAGTCTTGATGTCGTCGGTGTGAATGAACGCATAGGCGTGAGTTTCCCATCCTTCGCCACGATCGAGCACCTTCTGGCTCGCCCCACAGTACGTGCACTTGCCATCCGCCCATTGGTGCCGCGTGGGCTCGAACCAGATGTTCCCACTATCGCTGGCGAAGCCCTTGGCGACGGAATGCTTGCCTTGGGCGTGCTTCGAGCAATACACGCTGCGCCGCGCCAGAAGGCTGGTGAGATAAGTGATACCGATGCCAAATACCTGCCTGGTGAGAATATGATCGGCGCGCTCTAGCAGGTCGGGGATTTCGGCCTCCAGCCCTTTTACCAGCCGTCGCGTGATCTCGCGCAGGAACACACCAGACTTCGTACAGGGGTCAAGGAACCTTATCGAACGATCCGCCCAGAGATCCGCTCCGCCATTGTCTGCTGCCCAAGCCTCAGTAAGCGCGTCGAGCATCCGGTTGGCAAACTCGGGCGGCGTGAACACTTCGTCACTAGAAAGATTGGCGATGCAGGTCAAAACATCCGGGTTACCACGAATGGAAAAGCTCGCCTGGTCGTTCATCTGGCCCCCCCCAGGCCTTCATCCAGAGGCAACGAAGCGAGTTCGCGCATGGTCATCGGCGGGTATGCCTTGTCTGGCGTGAAGATTTCATGTTTGCCGAGATGGGCGAAGAGTGAGCCTTCCTGACTGAGGGAAGACATATGCATAAGAACGTCCAGCCGGAAGTCGCGCCGCTGGAACTTGCCCTTGCCGAGGTAGCCCCACTCGGCAAAGGTGATGGGCTGGCCGTCATGCGTGCACATCGTCATCGCGTCACCGTGCACGAGATTCTGGGAAAGAACGTAGGAAGCGGCCAGATAAGGCTCATCCGTTTCATTTAGATCCAGGTAGTCGCTAAAGGTCTCAAGCATGTTCGTGCGGCATTCAGCGATATTGTCCGCCAGAAGTTCAATCCCATAGGTGCACATCAACGCCAAGAGGGCATAATGCCGCCTCTCAAAGCCGGATTTGCCGAACTTCGTCTCTACGGCGGCCAGTTTGCGCTGCAGGACCGGGACAAGGAAGTTTCCGCTTCCACACGCAGGCTCCAGGAAGCGAGAGTCAATGCGCTCGGTCTCGCCCTTCACGAGGTCAAGCATCTTTTCGACCAGCCACCGAGGCGTAAAGACCTCCCCGTGATCAGCAACGCGCCTCTTGGACCTGATCAGATTCATAGATGACAGCTATCTCGACCAGCAGCTTGCGAACGGGGGACGATCTCCAGCATACCTGACCAGCCCAAGCTTCCGGCGAGCGGCAGGCGGTTTCCAAGCGAACCGGAGCGGCGACCAAGTTGATGTATAACGCCCCAACCGCGGAAGCGGAGCAGCGTTGGGTCGAGGCGGATCGTCGGCGCTCGGAGAATGCCTCGAAACGGCTGTAGGCAAGCGGCTTGCGGATTCTTGTGGTGAAATCCCCTTCGCGCTCGCTACCGGTTGGTGATTCGATGGGATGCTCGTCAGGAACCAAAGCGACCTGCCCGCTGAACGTCCAGAATCGGATCTCAGGCTCACTTCGGCGCGTCGTGCGTTTTTCCGGCCAACTGGATTCAGTGAAGCAGCAGGCCCGCGCCATCGCCCGGCGCAAGCAGTAGAATCAACGAAGGGCAATGGCTCCGATCGAGTTGACACAAAGGAGAGGTCCAAGATGATCACCAATCGCAGAACGTTCATGAAACAGGCCTCGCTGCTTGCGGCGGGAGGCTACGTAGGGTGGGGCGCGGATGAAGGCGTCGTGGCCGAGACGTCTTATGGCAAGGTCCGAGGGAGCGCGGCGGGCGACATCAAGGTTTTCAAGGGAATCCCGTATGGCGCCGATACATCGGGCGCAAACCGGTTCATGCCGCCGATGAAGCCCGTCAAATGGGCTGCGATTCGTGACGCGCTAGAGTACGGTTCGACCGCGCCACAGGCGGGGGGAGGACGCGGACCGGCTCAGAGCGAAGACTGCCTGGCGTTGAACGTGTGGACACCGTCGGTAACCGGCGGGAAGCGGCCGGTGATGGTGTGGCTGCACGGGGGAGGATTTTCCAGCGGGTCTGGATCGTCGGCTATCAACGATGGGACGAGTCTGGCGCAAACAAGCGATGTCGTCGTGGTGACGATCAATCACCGCTTGAACGTGTTCGGCTCGACGTATCTGGGCGAGGCGGCCGGTAGGGACTTTGCGTTATCGGGGACGGTGCAGATGTTGGATATCGTCGCGGCGCTCGAGTGGGTGCGGGACAATATCGCGCGGTTTGGCGGCGATCCGAATGTGGTGACGATCTTCGGGCAGTCGGGCGGCGGGCGCAAAGTGGCCGTGCTCATGTCGATACCGTCGGCCCAGGGTTTGTATCACAGGGCGATCATCGAGAGCGGGGCGGTGTTGCGGTTGACGACTCCCGAGGACGCCATCAAGTACACAGAGTTGTTGCTGGCCGAGGTGGGGTTGAAGGCGAGCCAGGCGCGGGAGCTACAGAATGTTCCCATGGCGCGGCTGCTCGCTGCGGACGCGGCAGTGCAGAAGAAGAATAAGCTGCGGGAGCCCGGGATGACAGCAAGCACGCCGATGGTGGATGGGAAGGCGATCCCGGCGAATCCATGGGACCCCGCAGGTCCGGCGCTATCGGCGAAAATCCCGCTATTGATCGGCTGGGCGCACACGGAGGAGACGTTGTATGACCGGCCGACGGACGAAAAGCTCGGGCTGAACGAAGTGGGGTTGCGCGAGCGAGTGGCGGCGCGAACCGGCGGGAATCCGGACGAAGTGATTGAGGCCTTCCGCAAGGCGAATCCGAAGGCGTCGCCCTGGGATTTGTGGATTCTGATCGCGACGGATCATCCGCGGGGGGCGTACACGCGGGAACTGGCGAAGCGGAAAGCCGCCCAGAATGCGGCCCCCGCGTATGTGTACCGGTACGACTGGGAGACGCCGGAGGGCGGCGGGCACATGCGGTCGCCGCACACGATCGAGATTCAGTTCGTGTTTAACAACATCAAGATTGCGGGTCCCCTCATTTCGAAGATGCCGACCGCGTATGCGCTTGCAGAGAAGACCAGCACGGCGTGGGTGGCGTTCGCGCGGACGGGGAATCCCGGCGTCTCGAAGCTACCGAAGTGGGCGGCGTATTCGGCGGGGTCGCGGGAGACGATGTTGTTCAACGATGAGTGCCGGGTGGAGAAAGATCCGGACAGGGTGGCACGGGTGGCCATGGAGAAGGCGTTAGGATTGGCCTAACACAGACGCTAAGTACTCCGTTTCAAAAATCCGGCCACGTATTCGAGAGCAATGTGGGGCAGCGCCCTGCGCTGCGGCGGGCCCTGGGCCCGCCCGGTGCAGGCGGCCTGGGAGGCCGCCGCAGGCCGAGGGCCTGCCCCACCGGAAGCCGCAAATACGTGGCCGTACTCGTGTGCGTTGTGCGGGTCAAGCCGAGACGTCTAGGACGACAGCGCATTGCGAAGTGTCGACAGGAGGGTACGGAATTGAAAGGGCTTGCGAACAAAACCTCGGATCTGGGGTGCAGACAGGCCCGCTCTTACCATCTCTTCGCTGTATGCACTTGTTAGGATTACTTTCGTGTCGGGCCAGCTCTTCACAGCTACTTTTATGACATCAGGACTTGGGCACCCAGGAATGGTCATGTCCAGGAACAGAAGATCAATTCTTGCGGCCTTAGAATGCAGGAGTTCGACCGCCTCAGTACCGTCGGCGGCTTCGAATACTTTAAAGCCTGCCCGGCCCAGCATTTTCTTCACAGCCAAGCGAAGCGGGGCTTCATCTTCCACAAGAAGTACCGTGGCTTCCGAGCCTCGTTGCAACTCTTGCTGCATACCCGCGATTGTGTCGTAGGTGGGGCGAGCCGTATTACCATCCGAAGGCAGCAGAATCTCGAAAGTGGTGCCTTTGCCGACCTCGCTTTCCACGCGAATTCCGCCGCGAAGACCCCGGACGATTCCATGAATCACCGGAAGTCCAAGACCGCGGCCGGCGGACCTGGTACTGAAGAACGGATCAAAGATCCTGGCCTGGATTTCGGGCGGCATACCGCTGCCGGTATCCGAGACTGCCAGTTGGACGTAATCGCCCCCGGCCAAAATCTCCGTTCTCGCACCAGCGTAGTTCGGGCCCAAAGTTACACGACGCGTGGTGATGCGAATCTCCCCGTTACCGTCCTTTATAGCGTCGGAAGCATTCAGGACCAAGTTCATCACAACCTGGCAGACTTGTGAAGCGCGAGCCTTGACGGCCGGCAGGTCCTTGCTAAGATCAGTCACCAATACTAGACGTTTTGAGATTGCTGATTTGAGTAATCCAGCCATTTCCTCGATGGTCTTCGAGATGTCTATGAATTCGAGAACCTCGCTGTCATTGCCCGCATAGATCAGCAGTTGACGTACGATGTCCGAGCCACGGATCGCGACCTCCCTGATTCGCTCCAACTCCTCGCCCGGATGGGACCCCTTGGCAAGCCCGAGCGCCGCTGATTCCGCCTGAGCCAGCACTGCACCCAATAGATTATTGAAGTCATGGGCGATTCCGCTGGCAAGCGTTCCCAGACTTTCGAGTTTCTGGCGCTCGAACCCTTCCAACTGCGCGCGGCGAGCTTCCGTAATATCGCGATTCACCTCCAAAACGCGGTCGATCCCGTCCGATCCTTTGATCAGTTGAATGCGCGCGGAGACTACGATGTCCCGGCCGTCCCGAGTGTGCTGCCGCACTTCGCCTTCCCACCAACCAACTATCCGCATCTCCGCAAGAATGTCGTCCCAGGGCTTCGGAAATTGGGGCGTCAGCAGTGTATGCGTCAGTTTTCCGACAGCTTCAGGTTCTGAATACCCATACAAGCGCTCGGCTCCGAGGTTCCAGCTTTCGATCCCCCCGTCCAGCTTCCAAACGATCATGGCCTCGCAAGAGAGCTTTAGGAGCTCCGCTAGTTTTTTGAGTTCGTCTTCGGCCTGCTTTTGCGCAGTCACGTCCGTCTGGACGCCATCCCAGATAGTCCGGCCATCCGGAAGCCGCCGCGGGCGGGAATGGTGGTGCACCCAGCGCAGCTCACCGTCCTGCCGCCGCATGGGGATTTCGATATCAAAGTCGGAGAGATCGCGTTTACTGCGCAATTCCGCGTCGACAAAGCGATCCAAATGTTCCGGCAGGATTTGCCGGTGTAGCGTTCCTGCGTCACGCAATACGTCTCCGGCCGTGACACCGTTCAGACGTTCGATTCCAGCGCTGACATACGTGTAGCGCACGGTACCGTTCGGCTCGTCAACGCACTGGTATACGGTGCTGTCGGGTAAGTTATCGCCCAGCGACCGCAATCTCTCCTCACTCTCGCGTAATGACCGCTCTGCCTTGCGCTGTTCGGTACGGTCCTGCGCCGAGACAAACATCAAGCGTTCACCGATGGCGCTCTCCACTAAGGCGCCCGAATAGGAAATGATCTTCTCCCACCCTTGGTCGGGCCGGCGCAGCCGAAGCTCGAGGCGATTTAAGGTTTCGCCTCGCTTGATCCGGCTCATCGGCCACTCGTCAAAAGGCACGAGCCGGCCATCGGGAGTCCATAGCTGGAAAATATTCGACATCTCTTGCAGAGAACCTGTACCCTCCTGGTCGCCTGTGAAACCGTGCATGGCCCGTGCAGCCGGATTCCGATAGATGACCTGCTCGGTGTCAGTGGCGATGACTACGGCTACGGCGAGACTCTCCAGCGTCGCGTTCCACCGCGCTTCGCTTCGCCGCAGTGCCTCCTCGGCGCGCTTGCTTTCGGTGATGTCACTGGCGGCGCCAAACCATTCGATGATTTCACCTGCGGCATTCTGAATCGGAATAGCCCGGGAGAACGTCCACCCAAGACTACCGTCCACGCGCAGCACGCGGTGCTCGAGTTCGAACATGCTCTTGTTCCGGATAGCTTCGTCGATGACCGCCATCACATACGGCTGGTCCTCGCGATGAATGTACTTGTGAAGCCAGGAATTGCTAGGCTCTTCGGTGTCCGGGATGAAGTCCCGGCCGCGGAGATAGAGCATCTGCTTCCAATCCGGACTCATACGATACACCACGTCGGAGGTAGCGGTAACCAGAGCGCGAAAGCGCGCCTCGCTGTCACGCAGACTGGCTCCAACCTTCTTCCGCTCGGCGCTGTCAATCCTCTCCCATTTGCCCCCGCGCTTCGTGAGTGCAAACGCGTGGTTGCTCATGACGTCCATGATCTCGACGGCGCCGCATTTCGAGAGGCTGTAGGTACAGAACGCCAGCATTCGATACTTTCCGATGACGGCGTTAACCGTGGCCTCATATTCCGTGAAGGCTTGCCAGTCCGATTGTGTCAACCAGGACGTATTTCCGCTCAACCGCATTCCGTCGAATCCCAGCCGCGTCGCAGTTGCATGCCGGTCAATGAAACCCTGAAGTACTCGACCGCCCTCGAATTTCCCGCCAACGGTGTACCGCTCGCTTTGATCCAGAATCTCCAATCGTCCATCTGCGATGTACGTTTCCAGGTTTTCGACATGTGCCGCCAGAGCGGCCTTGGCCTCCGCCGGGCGAAGTGGTTCGGATGTAACCCACATGCAGAATTCGTTATTGTCAAGGCCCGCTTTGAAATAGGGCACCAGGATTTCGATCAGTTCCTGCTTGTCCTGATAGAACCCGCAGAAGTGCGTACCCCAGGGAACGTCACCGATTATGCTGATTCCCGAGTGCCTCGCGGTATTCGCGGTATCCCCATCAATGGGTAGGCGGGCGCGTGCAGTCGCTTCAAGATCTCCTTCACCCATTTGCCGTTCCTCGCATTGGTATCCTTGCTCGAAGTTGGCCAGGCGCTCTTCGGAACCGCCGGACCTCGGCTTCAAGGGCGACTTCGTGCGGTGTACGAGTACCCTGGCACGACCCCCACTTATTAAATCGCAGATTAACACGCTTTCATGATATCCCTGAGGCGTTTCTGCCTCTTCGGTTATGCTCCCTTCTTCGTGGCGTTCTCCGCAACGGCTGGCCGGAACAGCTTCTCCGGAGCCCTCGGCTCTTGTCGGGCCCTATGGGAAACGACGCCCCTGTTGTTGGCCGGGACTGCCCCCACCGCTAATCGTGGTCAGTAGCCTGCTGCGGCCGCAGTCGGCTCGCTCGTTTACTTTTTCGCCTCAGAGGCCACGTTCTCCGGTGTCATCAGATCGGTGCACATGAGCCGCAACACCTGAGCCGCGTCGAGCGGCAGCCCCGCAATCCTGGCATCGCGGCCCGCCCCAAGGACCTCCGTGAGCAAGTCCTTCTTGAGCGCAATCCATCCGCCTGGCGTTTCGTAACTGACAAGGAAATGCCCTTCCCGCCGCCCCGCCAGCAATTGAGCGCGGTCGTATGGCTCAGCCTTGTGCGCCGCCACAATCTGCTTGTCCGACGAGCCGACGTACCGGGGCGGCAGTTCCGGAATCGCCGACGCTATCGAATCAGTCTCAGGGTCGTCCCCAGACGCCATATAAGACACGATATACAGGCGGCCGGTTCTTGAACTGTCGCATGCCTCGGCATTTGAATCGCGCTGCCTGAGTTCGTGCTCGATGCGGTCGTAAACGTCTTCGGCGAACTGTTGCGGGTAGTCGTACAACCTTTGTACTTCGCGGTCGATGTGGGGCAATCTTCGCCAGCCGTTCACCCAGTCGAGCTTCGCCGCGCTGGTGTCCCCATCGTCAAAAACATCCTCCAGGCTGAATCGCGTTTCGGCATCGTGCTGCAAGGCTTTAAGCGCCATGTGCTCGATGAGGTGGGACGGCAGCCCGAATATCACCCCGTATGGAGAACAGCCGCCGTCAACCGGCCTGAAACGGGGGAAATCGTCACGCAACGACTTGATCAATCGGTCGATCAGTGCACGGTACTCTTTTAGCAACTGCACATGTCGCTGTCCCAGGGGCGAATAGACGACATGGTGATCCGTCCGTAGGCTGGGAAGGTTTGACCGTCCGGGAACGTCGGTAAGCAAACCGCCTGGCGGTCGCGGGTCTGAAGCTGTTGCGGCGATGAAAACGTGCTCGATCATGCTGTAAGCGCTCAACAGGTCGACGCGATTCAGAAACAGCTCGGGATCGGCAGATATGCCCTGACAGATAGCACCTGCCATGTCGAGCCGCATTCGCTCATCGCCGCTCTGCAATGCGCAGTCATAGGCCTGGAGCAGCCCCACGAGACCTTGAACCAGCAGTGCGAAATCGAGCGCATTGGAGGTGCGCGTGCGAAGGACGACGCTATGGTCGTTGATAGACACGCCATCCTTCGTGCAGTAGTAACGAATCTGTGAGGTCAGATGCCCGCCAAGCATTCGAACATGGGCCCTCTGGATTTCGAGCACGTCCTCTTTCTGAAGCGTTTCTGTGACCTGCTGCGCGACTTCGAAATAGGGCGCCAGCTCATCGGTAATGAGGCTCTGCGCCAATGGGATCAGCCAGCGCGCATCGCGCACGATCACCGGCTGATCGGCTGGTGAGCTTCTCCAGAGCTCATCGAGCACGCCTTGAATTTCCGCGAGCCGCCCACGCGCGCCGCCCGGGCCCTCGTCTTCCTTCTCTGCGGCAGGGACTGCATCCCAGAGGCGCATGCTCAGAAACTGGAGACACCGGATCACATACAAGTTGAACAGCGTGTGCGCGTAGTGCATGCGACCGTTGCGACCTGGCCATCGCGTCTGCTGCCAACAATAAAAGGCGCGAATCATCATCTCCGCCGGATGGATCAGGTCGTTATGCAGATCCTGAACCTGACGAGGTCTGAATCCCCGGGCCCAATGCGCGGCTTCCAGTTGTCCTCTGAGACGAGTTTGGCCGGCGGTGACCGCAGTGCGTTCAAAGAAGCAATCCTCGAAATGGCGGGACAGAAGAGACCGGTCCTGCAGGTAGCGGATCGGCTTTCGCTGGGCGTTCAGAACGGCCTCTATACTCTCGACGATATCCTCGCGATGCGTCAGAAACAGTCGCAGCAGCTCGACGTGTGCCTGAAACGGCACCTGAGGAAACGGCTTCCCCGTCACGATGCGCCCCGCGATGTAACCGCTCCCTCTGGTCGCGGCTCAGCCCGATGATCTGCACTCATTAGAGGGAGAGTATAACGTGGATCGGGGCTACCAACTGCCGGACGATCCGCCTCCGTCAAACCCGCCGCCTCCGCCAAAACCGCCGCCCCCGTCGGACCCGCCGCCGCCCGTTACGAATGATGAATCGGTGTTCATTTGTTGGTGTATCGTTTCGGCGCGGGCACAGTTCTGCTGGGATTCGATGAGAAGGGGATAGAGGAAGAGCCAGTCCGTGCCACCCGTATCGACGTATCGCGCTTGCGCCTGCCGGTACCTCTCACGGGCCTCAGCGAGATGCTCCGCCGCTTTCGTCGACTGCTTGCCTTTTCCCAAATTCGCTTCAGCCTGATCCAACATGCCGGGAAGGCCGTCGAGGAGTTTGGCGCCTTCAGTTCTCGCTTTCGCCGCGAACGTGATTTCGTCGCGAATAGTCATGGCTATGCGGCGCAGGCGCTTGTAAAAAGAATGCAGCGTTTTCGAGGCTTCCACCCAGTCGATGTTCTTTTGGGCGCTGCTCAGCCAGGGGATCGGGGAAGCGGCAAACTCGTCCTTCAAAGCGGCCAGGTCCGCGCGCGTGTGCGGCGTCACGTCGGGATGGGCGGCATCGCCTTCCACCTGCGCCAGTTCGCGCGCGAATGCGCCCTGGTCGGCCAGCACAAAATGACGGGCA
The DNA here is from genome assembly GCA_036521975.1 of Bryobacteraceae bacterium. Classification (GTDB taxonomy): domain Bacteria; phylum Acidobacteriota; class Terriglobia; order Bryobacterales; family Bryobacteraceae; genus Palsa-187. Next base: position 23,749 of record DATDGT010000417.1, on the reverse strand, counting down.
TTCGAGCGGCGAATAGGGGGCACAATCACCAATAGCAACACAACAAGCGCGGCGATACCGGCAAGGAACCACGTATCTGGAAATTTGCGCGCGGTCGAGGTCGCATGGTCACTGAGCGGCTGAGCAGTTTCCTTTAAAGCGCTCATGATGGCATGGGTGCCGTCGAGAATGCCTCCCGCAATATCGCCAGCGCGGAAACGGGGGAGAATCACCGAGTCGCGGATGGCATCCGCACGCGTGTCGGCCAACACGGGCTGTATGCCCGACGCGGTTTCGATGCGCATCTTGCGTTCAGTGGGAGCCACCAGGAAGACTACGCCATTGTTCTGGCCACGCTTGCCGACGCCCCAGGAGGCGGCAAGACCTCGCGTGTAATCTTCAATGCTTTCGCCGTCGAGCGAATCCACCGTAACCACAGCGATTTCGATGGAGGTTTGTTCCCGGAACGCCGCCAGTTCCTGATTAAGCGATTCGGCCACGCCGGGCGACAGAGTATGGGCGAAATCGTTGACGTATCCCGAAGGCTGGCGATACTCCTGGGCAGAGCCCAAAATGGCTGCCGTCAGCAGCAGGATCAGGAGCCCGCGGGCGTTATTCTTGCTGGAAAGCGCACAGGCCGGCGGGTGCGGCGTTACACGAATGAGAGACTTGGGCGCAGTGGCCGCGGCCGGCCCGTCCATTGTGCGCGAGCTTCTCCAAAGCCCACTCGGGCTGGAACGGAGCATCGTAGGCGCCGCCGATCCGCACATACAGGGTCGACAGACAGCAGGAAGACGTCCACGAGCATGGCCATCGTCACCGCTTTCTACGATCATGATATAGCAAATCGCCGCTCAGGGCTCCAGGCGCCCCGCCGACTTCAGCAGCGCAGCCCGCAGAGGATCGCTCGAATCCAGCGAATCGGCAAGCTGCCGCAGAATCCCCTGCGCGCGTAGTCGATGAGATGCCGCCGCGGCGGTATCGCCGCTTTGCCGGAAAACGTGAGCGGCGGTAGAATGCACGCGCCAAGCCGCGGCTGGCGGCTCGGCCGGCTTCAACGCGGCGAGCGCCGCCTCAACGCATTCGCGCGCCCGCGTCGCATCGCCTGCTCTCAGGGCGATTCGCGCTTCGAGATCCCAGGCGCGAGCCTTGAGCGCGGGATCGGCGGTAGCCAAAGCTGCCTCTCGAAAACGATCCGACTCGGCGCGGGCGCGCTCCTGATCGCCCGATTCCAGCAACGCCATGGCGAGGCCCATTTGCGCCATCATCTTCCAATACCACTGCAGAAAGAATTTTGGATAGGTCACGCGGTCGCGCAGCTTGACAAAGGTATCCACGGCGGTATCCACGGCTTCGGCCGGGCGGCCGGTTCGAAGATTGGCGAAACAGTTCACCAGCAGCGCCATGGTGCGGACCTGCCCGGGAGGCTCCTCGTCGTAGATCTTCAAAAGATCGCCGGCGAGCCGGCGCGCTCCCTCCAAATCCGTCGCCTCCAACGAAAGCCAGGCCACAATGGCACGAAACACGCCCTCCCATGGCTCGTTGCCGTTTTTCACGGTCATGTCTATGGCAGTTTGCGCTACGCGCCGCAGTTCGCCCCAGGACCCCAGATGCAGCAAGGCCAGCGTCTTGGAGGAGAGCGCGGAAAGGTATACCACCAAACTGTGCGTCTCCACCGAAGCCGGAATGCCCGCGTCGGCGGTTTTGCAGGCTTCGACGTATTCGCCCTGGATCGACTGCACGTGGGCGTACAAAATCTCGTAGTAAGCGGGCAGATCGGCGCCGTGCAGACGCCGGATCAGCTTGCGCGCTTGGGCGCAAATCCGGGAATCCTCGGCATTCCATCCGTTGTTCACCACACGCCAGCATGCGGCCAGCAATCGCGAGCGGGCGTGGAGCAAGGGATCGGCGCGCTCGGCGCAAATCTCTTCGGCGCGCTCGCAAACCGTCACGCAGCCATCGGGATCGAGAAATGCAAGCGCGCGAGCCAGACGCGCCAGCGCGTCCACTTGCTCGGTCACCATGCCGAGATCCCGGGCGAGCTCCGCAACACGGCGGTCGGCTTCGGCCGATTCGGTCATTTCTCCCATGGCGTAGTGTGCGTCGCTGAGCTTTTCCAGCACCGAAATTTCGAGTTTTCTCGCCTCCTCGGTGGGAACCCGCGCCAACAGCTCCAGCGCATGAGTCAACGCTTGCACCGAATCGCGATGGGCGAAGCGGCGAGCGGCGTTAGCCGCGCTGAGCGCGAGATAGTGCGCGGCACGCTCGTAATCCAGGGCGTGTTCGAAATGCACGGCCAATTCGCTCGCCAGTTCCGCACCCGCCAAGTTGGGTGAGGCTGCGCCGCTGGATCGAGCTGTTGATTCCATCTGCTCTGCCAGGGTCCGATGAAAATCGGCGCGCGCGGCGGGCGCGAGTTGAAAGTAAAACGCTTCGCGATAGAGCGAATGGCGAAATTCATAATAGGCGCCCTCCTTATCCCCGCCCTCACGGGCGGGGCCGGGGCCGTTCGCCGTCCGAAGGGCGGGATGCTGAATGAATTGCTGGCGCTTCAATAACGCTTCACAGGTTTGTTCCACCTGAGCGGTGCTCAATCCCAGCACCGGCGAGAGAAAGCGCGCCGAAAACCGCGCGCCCGCCACGCTGGCGCATTGAAGAACGCGCCGCTCGGAGGGATCGAGCTGCTCGATCTGCAGGTCGAGCATTTGCCTCATGGTTTCGGGCACTCCCATGTGAAGCGAGGCGAGCGGAACTCCCAGCCGTAGCCGGCCCTTGTGTTCTCCGATCGCGCCGGTTTTGAGGAGCTCGTCCACAATGGCGATCATGAACATCGGGTTTCCGCCGGAATGCCGATGCACCATCCGTGCGAGCTCTTGCGGCAGATTCGCGTGGGGAAGGCGTTCGGTCAGGTAGCGCGCCACCTCCGGTTCTGCCAGGCCGCGCAAGGCGATTTCGTGGCACAACCCGTGAATCAGGAGATCCTGCTTCAGCGCCTGCAGCGGGCTTTTCGAGAGAATCACATCGATAGCGCGGAACGTGCATAGCAGCAGGAGCTTCGCGGGTGCGCGGCGGCGAGCCAGGGCGGAGATCAAATCCAAGGTTGAATGATCCGCCCAGTGGAGATCTTCGAGCATCAAAATCAGCGGGCGTTCCGAGGTGAACGCTTCCAAGGCTTCACAAATCTCGCGCAACATGCGTTCGCGCGTGGCGCCGAAAATCTCCTTTTGCAACGCCTCGCGCTCGCCGGCCGTCAGCAGCGCGGGGAACTGGATGAGCCAGGTTGGCGCCTGGCGCGAAAGCGTCTGAATAACGCCGGACCCAAGCCGGCCCAGGGCTTCCAGCACGGGATAGTAGGCTTCCTTGCCGCCGAAACCCTCCAGACACTGGCCGCGCCCTATGGAGACGCCTGCCTTTTCGGTCATTGCTTTTCCAAAAGCGTCCATGAGCGTCGTTTTGCCGATGCCCGATTCACCGCTGACGAAGACGATCCGCCGCCGGCCATCCAACGCAGCCTCGAAGTGGTACGTCAGTTCGGCGAGCTGAGCCTCACGGCCGATCGGCGCTTCGACAGCGACGGGCGCACCGGCCGGCGTAGCGCTTTCAGTGACGGGAGCCAGGAACTGGTAGCCACGCTTGGGAAAGGTGCGGATGAAGCGCGGCTCGCTCGCCCGATCGCCCAGGGCTTTGCGCAGCTCCAAAATGTACGTGCGCAGGACTTCCGGTTGCACATAGGTTTTCGGCCACAAGGCCTCGAGCAACTCCTCCTGCGTGACCAACCGTCCGGCGTGGTCCACAAGGTAACAAAGAACGGCGAACGGCTTGGGCGCGAGCGGAACCTGATCGCCTTCGCGCCACAAGCATTGATTCACGGGGTCCAGGCGGAAGGAGGCGAAGATTTTAGCAACCCGGCTCATCGGACCATCCGATTATAGACCCGCGAGTGCGCGGTTTCCTCCACGAAAATTCACAAATCTCCACGGTAATTTCACAGGGAATTCACGCGAAAAAGTTCCGAAGCGTATAACATAGGTTGGCTGGCAGACGATAAGTGAAGCAGCCGGGGCCGCTTCGGAGGACTCGCCGGACGTGGAGGCGGAGATCCAAGACGGAGGGAAAAGAACGGCCCCGGCCAGTCCCTCAGGGAGGCCATAAGGACGGCGCTTCAGCGCACAGCGGGGCATGGCTGCAACCAAATCCCGGAGGGCAGGCTTCAGCCTCGGTGACGAAGAGCGGCGCTAAAGCGCCGCGCGGACTAAAGTCCACCCTCCGAAATCGTCGCGGCACGAACAGATTTCGGGGGTTAGTGGTACAGCGCCCGGGGTGCGTTCTGCGCTGAGTCCGTGGGGCTTATTCTTCGCCTTCCAAACGGCTCAGGCGACGCTCGTGAATCTCGGCGATTCGCAAAAGTGCGCGGATGTGCTCGCCGTCCTCCCGCGCGAGAGTCTCTAGGGCCCGGAGGCGCTCGCGATCCCCAAGCCCATGCGTCGTCATATTGCGGATAGTGTCACGGTCCTGCAGGGACTGCGTGATGGCCGATTGGCGCAGAGCCGAGAGCTCTTCAAAGGTCATGCTTCATTGCGCGGGAGGCGTGGGCGGCGGAGGCAGCGTGGCCTTGCCGTCGAGAGTGTAGACCAACAATCTTGAAGGAACCCTAGGGGCTGCCGGAGCGGCAGGAGCTCGGCCTTGACCTCCGCGACCGTTTCCACCACCACCTCCACCGCCGCCGCCTCCGAAACCGCCACGGCCCCCACCGGCAGGCCCGCCGGCGACCGCGACATACTGCTTGCCGTCAAGCATGAACGTCATCGGCGGCCCCGCCTGACCGATGCCGGTCGTGAGATCCAGGATCTGCTCGCCCGTATCGGCGCGATAGGCGAGGAGACGCGTATTGACGCTCGAAAAGACGATATTTCCCGCAGTGGAAAGAGTGCCGCCGGAATTAAATCCAGCCGCGCCTCCCGCGACTCGCCAGCGTTCTTTTTGAGCGACGGGGTCCCAGGCGATCAGGAAGCTCCCTCGCCCTTCCGGACCGATTGAGGGAATCGCCGGACCCGGTGGCGTGCCGCCACGGCCGCGGCCGCCTCCTCCGCGCCCGGCATCCGCCGCACCCCGGCCTCCGGCCGCCGCGGCAACTGCGGGATCCAACCCCGGCGCCACGCCTCCGGCATTTCCCGCACCGGCGCCGGCGCCAGCCCCCGCACCCGCGCCGCCGCCAGCACCGCCCCGGCCTTCGCCGCCTGCGCCGCCGCGTCCGCCACCCGCGCGTCCGGTGCCCATATTAAATTGTCCTCGCCCTTCGGGTCCGATATCGGTGGGTTGTGGAACGAAATCGGGATTAGCGTTATAGCCGTAACCATTGCCGCTGGTGCTCGGAATATAAACCAGCCCCGTGGTTGGATTGAAGGACCAGGGCGGCCAGACGTGACCGCCGCCCGGTCCGGGCATCACGGTCACGGTGTCCGCGCCATAGCGCGCCTCCGGGTTTACCGTGGGGCGGCCGGTCTTGAGATTCACTCCGCTCGACCATGTCACCTGCACCCATGGGTCGGCCGAGAGCAGTTCGCCCGTGTGGCGATCCAGCACGTAGAAGAAGCCGTTTTTGGGCGCGTGCATCAATACGTGGCGAGTCTTTCCATTCATTGTCAGATCCGCCAGCATGATATCGGCGATGGAGTCGTAGTCCCAATCGTCGCCGGGCGTGGTCTGGTAATACCAAACCAACTTGCCTGTCGAGCCACGGACGGCGATGATGCAATCCGTGCAAAGATTGTCGCCTTTGCCGCGATGCACCGAGGTCCACGGACCGGGCTGCCCGGTTCCCACATAGACGATGTCGGCGTCGGGATCGTAAGCCACGCCGCCCCACACCGGCGCGCCGCCTCCGATCTTCCACCAATCTCCGCTCCATGTCCTGGCCCAGTCGGCGAGCTCGGGTTGCTCGAAAGGCTTGGAGGGATCGCCGGGGACGGTATAGAATCGCCAGGCCCGTTTGCCGGTTTCCGCGTCGTAGGCGTCGAAAAATCCGCGCACGCCGTACTCGCCTCCGCTGACCCCCACGATCACTTTGCCGCCCTTGATCACTCGTGGCGCCATGGTGATGCTATAAGGCATGTTTGCGGGCGAAACGCGCGTCTCCCAAGCGATCTTACCGGTGGTCAGATCCAGTGCTCGAAGTCTTCCGTCCACCACGGGAGCAATGACTTTGTCCTGATACAGCGCGATGCCGCGATTCACCACGCCGCAGCAAATGCGCGATTGCCAGATCTGCTGATTCACCTCGGGATCGGAGCGCCACAGCTCTTTTCCTGTGCGCGCGTCCACGGCGTACACCACGCTCCACGGCGTGATGCTGTAGATCGTGCCGTTGAAGACCAGAGCAGTGGCCTCCTGGCGATTTTGCGGATTGCCGGGAGCGGCCGGGATATCGGTGTACCAGGCTAGCCCCAGGCGGTTCACGTTGGTGGTGTTGATTTGATCGAGGCGGCTGTAGCGCTACTCGAACCATCCCAGGTTGTAGGTGAGCCATTCATCGCCAGTCTTGGCGACATCCTTAAGCGCCGTGTCGTCCACCTTTCGCGCTTGCTGACCTACGACCGTGAAAGCCGCCGCCAACGTGCAAACCAAGAGCGCACGCAACATTTGATTCATCCTCCAGCTTCGAAATGACGCCGTGGAACAGGGTGGTTGTTACGGGCGGGCCAAATCCCGGCCATTCACAGGCTAAATCCTGTGCCACCATCTTGCCCAACCCAACTGCACGTACCACGGGATAAGCTCCAGCTTATCTTATAGGGCTTCTTATGCGCCCAGGCGTTTCCCGGTTACGTAGGGTTGACAAATCTCCCCTGTCTGGACTATACATAGTAAAGACATGGGACAAAGACCTGGCGACTTGGAGTTGCTTCCCGGCACGCTCTACCTGCTCATCCTGCGCACCTTGCGCGCCGGCCCGCTCCACGGCTATGCCATTGCTAAGCGCATTAAGGACGCCTCCGAGCAAGGGCTGGAGATCGAAGATGGATCGCTCTACCCGGCATTGAACCGCATGCTGGTAAAGGGCTGGCTCGCGGCCCAATGGGGGATCTCCGAAAACAACCGTAAGGCCCGCTTTTACCGGCTCACGGCGGACGGCCGGAAGCAACTGGCGCGCGAGACGGAGAGCTTCGACTACCTGGTGACCGCGATTCAGCGGGTGCTGAGGACCGTTTGACATGTCCGCGTGGAAGGAAGCTTTGAGACGGGTCCAACACATCGGACGCCGCTCACAATTCGATCGCGAGCTGGCAGATGAGATCCAATTCCACATCGAGACCCGCGCGGAGGAACTTCAAGCCGAAGGCGTGCCGGCTCGGGAAGCCCTGGCGCGCGCGCGCCGCGAATTCGGTCCTCGCGCCCGCAGCGCCGAGGGCTCGCGCGCCGCCTGGCGATTTCAGTGGCTAGAGGATTTGTGGCGCGATCTCAGCTACGGCGCGAGGGCGTTCGCGAAGAACCCGGGTTTCACCGCGATCGCGATTCTTTCGTTGGGCATTGGCGTGGGCGCGAACTATGTAATGTTCACCGTCGTGGACATGAGCTTGCTCCGCCCTCCGCGAATTCCGCGTCCGAACGAAATCGTCGCGCTTGTTTCCACATCGAAAGATGCCAATTCGGCGCGCCTTTCCTATCCCGACTACGCCGCGGTGCGGGATCGCAGTGAAAGCTTTCAAGCCTTAGCAGCGTTCACCGGTGTTTCCGCCGGCTTTGCGGGCCACCCTGGCGAGGCTCCGCGCATGGAGGACGGGAAACTCGTCACGAGCAATTTCTTCAGCCTGCTGGGAGCGCGGCCGGAGATGGGGCGCACGTTCACCGCGGAGGAAGAGCGGGTTCGTGGAAACGACTTGGTCACGATTCTGAGTCACTCCTGCTGGCAAGACAGCTTGGGCGCCGATTCCAGCGTTATCGGCAAGCAAGCGCGCATTAACGGAACGGAGTTCACTATCGTCGGAGTCATGCCAGGGCGTTTCACGGACGTCGACGACGACCTCTCCGACGACGAACCCTGCTTTTACCTGCCCATCCGCTCCGCATCCCGCGTTGGGAACACGCCCGACCTGCTGGAGAATCGCGGCCAGAGATCGCTCACCGTCTTCGGCCGGCTTAAACCCCGGGTTCCGGTGGCGCGAGCGCGGGCGGAGGTCGCGACTATCGCGGGCGCGCTTGAGAAGGATTACCCAACCACCAATCGCGATCGAATCATGAACGTGCAGACCATGCTTGATTACCGCTCGGGCGGCCGCTGGGGAATAACAATCGCGGGGCTCGCGATGACCCTGTCGGCAATGGTCCTGCTGGTCGCTTGCGCGAACGTAGCCGGCCTGCTTACCAGCCGAGCGCCGGCGCGGGCGCAGGAAATGGCCATGCGCCTGGCCATTGGAGCGGGCCGCCAAAGGCTGATCCGCCAACTGCTCACTGAAAGTCTATTGCTCGCCGTTGGCGGTGGAGTGGCGGGTTTGCTCATCGGCTACCTTCCGCTCGCCTTAAGAAAGCGCCTTGCCACAGAATTCGACCCTACGGCTGAGCGCGTCTTTCCGTCTAGCATAGACGCGCGGTTGCTGGCGTTTAGCGTGGCGGTTGCCCTTTTCAGCGTGGTTCTTTTCGGAGTGATGCCGGCGTTTCAAGCCACGCGCGCCGATCTTGTGAGCGCGATCAAGGGCGCGGGCGCGCTCGAGCGCCATCGCAGTTTAATTGGAAAACTGTTTCGCGGCAGAAATCTTCTGGTCGCCGGGCAGGTTGCAATTTCCTTGCTCCTGCTGACGGTCACGAGCTTCGTGTACGCGGGCGTCTATAAGAGTTTTGTGACTTCGCTTCGCAATCCGGGCTTCCAGGTGGACCATCTGATGGGAGTCGATTTCGATCCTGCGACTACGCATTTGAAGGATGCGCGCGCGGCGCAGTTCTTCAGGGATCTTGTGGGGCGTGTGCGAGCGGCCAGAGGGGTACAAACGGCAGCGTTGGCATATCAGGACATCGCCGTGATTCGCCCGGAAAGTCCAACGGCTCGCGATGACGTCAAAACGTCGGGGGTGTGGGTCGACGAAGGCTTTTTCGATACGCTTGGCATTCCGCTGGTCGAGGGGCGGTCGTTTCGCGCGTCCGATCTCGCTACTTCGCCCACAGTCGCCATCGTGAATGACGTGCTGGTCCGCCGTTACTGGCCCGGCCAGAATGCCGTCGGAAAACAGATTCGCTTGAACACCGGCCAATGGGTCGCCGTTGTGGGAATCGCCAGGATCGACGCGTTCATGGCCTTCGGCACAGGCCCCATGGACACAATCTTTCTGCCCTATGGCACGCCGAAAGGACGCGACGTAATGCTCATGGCGCGTTCCACGGGGGATCCGCATGCCCTGACCGAACCGATTCGGGTCTTGATTGGCGATCTCGACCCGGATCAAGCGATGCCGGATGCGCGCACCTGGCAGGATTCCTTCGGCATCTTCCTGAGAGGCGCTTTGCTGAGCCTCGACACGCTCGGAGCGATGGGTGTCCTCGGCCTGTTGCTCGCGTTGGTGGGGCTATATGGATTGCTCGCTTACGAAGTGAGCTCGCGCAGACGCGAGATCGGAGTCCGCATGGCGTTGGGGGCGCGGGCGGGCGGCGTGGTACGCATGATTTTGCGGCAAGGCGTAGCGCTGGCGGTGTGCGGCGTCGGCGCCGGCGTGTCGCTCGACTGGGGAGCCGCCAAGCTGATGCTCGCGGTGCTTGGCGTTGGCTCCAACGGGGGAGGCGCTCCCAAACCGCCGGAGCCCAACGGCGGCACGCAAATTAACTTCCAAGCCGGCACAGCGCAATTCGGCAACGAGGCGTTCACGATTCTGGTAATCGCTGTTTTCGTAGTGACGATACTTGCGGCCTATCTGCCTGCTCGCCGCGCCGCTCGCGTGGACCCGAATGTGGCGCTGAGAGCTGAGTAGATGCGCTTAATCGCCGCCTTCTTGCTTCCACTCACCGGGTTTGCCGCGGATCTGGAATTCGCGGGAGGAGTGCAAAGTATAACGAAGGAATCGATCCAGATCCGGCGCGCCGATGGAGCTAGGATCAACGCCACGCTTCCGCGAACCGGCGCGTTATCCTCCGATCAAATCGGCGCTCAATACAAGACGGCCGACATAGTTCAAATCACCTGCAAAGCGAAGGATCCGGACCATTGCGGCGAATTGAAGACCATCCGATTCCTGCGTCCGCCCACTGAGAGGGAGCGCTTCCTGGTGCTCGGATCGCCGCCGCTCGCGCCACCGGACGCCGAGTTGGAGCGTGTTCGTCAAGTCAATTTGGATCACGCCAAACAAATGCCGTCTTTTATCGCGGATGAGACCGCGAAGCGCTACGCCAGTCCCGGATCGGCGGATCCGCCGGTATGGCGGCTGAAAGATACCATTAAGTCCGATATCGTCTTTAGGGCCGGCTATCCAACCCGCGAACACATTCGAATCAACGGCAAGCCGTTGAATAAACCTCAAATTCCCAACGTCAACTGGAGCGCATTTTTTGGCACGGAGATCAAATTCGTCTTCGACCCGGAGTGTCCCACGGAGCTCACCTTCGCCCGGAGCGAGGAGGCGCATGGGAAGCAGTTGCGGGCGTACGTTTTCACATCTCCGCCTAACGGCTGTTTTGGCTCGTGGGGTTGGGGAGGGATTTTGAGGCGCCAACAATACAACGCGGGCAGAACCGGGCGAGTGCTCGTGGAGGATCCGGGCGGTGGCCTGATTCAATATGAGGAAAGGACGACCGGTTATCCGAAGGAGTTCCCCGTGCGGTCATACCAACAAACAATCGTGTGGGACTACGTCAAAATCGGCGATGTTTCCCATTTGCTCCCGGTCACCCAGGATTTCGAGTTAGATCTTAGGTCCGGCGATTCGTGGCGTATCACCGTTGAGTACAAAAACCACCGGCGATTCGAAGCCGCGACGAGCATCACGTTCAAATGATGGGCGAGGAACCGGAGCGACTACCCGCACGCTACCACTCGGAGCCCCAGATGTTCGGCGAATGGGTCGAAATCCCGGTCGTTGTGCAGCAGTTCAAGCGTGTCCTCGATACACCGCGTCGCGATGATGGTATCGATGGTTTTGCGAACCGTGACGCCGAGCCGGCGAAGCGCGCGGAAGTTCCTTGCCGCCTGAATCGCGATATGCCGTCCTCCTAGCTCGATCAGGGGAAACGAATCGAACATATCCCGCACCCGTCGAAATTCCCGCTCGCCGTCGAAGCCTTGCAGAACCTCCGCGAGAATCAGATCCCCAATGGCCAGCGGCTCGCGCCCAAGCAATGCGTCAAGCTTGTCCGTTTGAGGACTAATATCGCCGTTGAAATAGCCAATCCATACGCTGGAATCGACCAGAATCAACGGTCCACCCTCATGGCGTCCAGATCGCCCCGCCAGTTCAGTTTTCCCCGCAGCCGCCGGATTTGCGCCTGCTTACTCAGGCGCAGCAAGGTGCGGAGCCCGGCTTCGACGGCTTCACGCTTAGTCTTCAGTCCCGTGGCGCGAAGCGTGTCCCGCATCAGTTCGTCGTCAATTACGATATTGGTACGCACAATGTGTATCCGTTTGTTTAAGTATACACATCGAGCGGGTGCCTTTCGCGTCTAGGAGGTCATGGGAATCCGCTCGTTAGGCGATCTGGCTTTGGCGATCGACCGCCGTTCAGCGCTGGGGGAGAGAGCAGCGCCGCGCCTCCGAACCGTTAACGCCCGTGCGCTGCCGATTCTGAGCCCCAATCGCCAACGGGCGGTTAGACTCCACGGCATCACGCGTCTTTTGCAACGAGAGCTGAACCGACTCCCGCGATACCCGGCGGACGACCGGATCAATCACCCAACGAAGCGCTCCGGGAATATCGCGGCTTAGAGCCATGGCCTCAAATTGAACGACAACGCCTTCATCGCGCTCTTCGTATCGCGTGATGCTAGCTGCTCGCCAGATCAGGGCGGAGCCTTCACCCTCCGGTAACAGGCGCGCATCGGCGCCGCCATAGCCCACGATTTCTTGAATTCGCGTCGATTCTAGAATGCTGTACCATCGGCGTTCATCCACGCGGAAATATTTCGCGCGGAAATCGCCCTCCAGAGCGGTCTTTCCAAAAAAGGATCTGTTCACGAGCAGGAGCGAGAATGTGTCTTCATCTTCCATGGCCATGCAGGCCCTCGAATCGACCACGCCGGGCCGATACATGTTCTTATACCCGTCATAATCGCGGATCGCAGCCAAAACTTGGGGAAGGGTTGCATCGGGAATGAACGCCGTGCCGATCCAGTCGTGAATCAGTCCGGAGGGCACTCGCCTGGGGATGTTCGGTCCCGCCGGAACGACCAGAATTTTCCCGCTTCGCATCTGCGTCCAGAAATTGCGGTCGTCATCGGGCGCAATTAGCGGAGCACGTGCGGAGGACTTCACCTCGGTCTCCTTTTCTTCGATATATTGCTCCCACGCCTTAATCGTTTCCGGCTTCAGGTCCGCCGCCCGCCCAGCGGCAGTAAACAGAATTGTGGACAGAAGAACAACAACCGCCGTGCGCCCGGCGCTCGCCGTCAATGTCCGCTTCACTGCTCTCCATAGGGCAGTTGCTATGCCAGTTTGCTGCCCAATAAAACAAAGGGCTTAGCATCGTCAGTGTAGGCTCCGGGCAGAAAAGGTTGCCTGCTTGCTAAGCGGCGCCTGACGAATTATCGGCACGAACCGCTATACTGGGAGCACTCCCCCGGGATTGGATCAAGCGCACAGCGAAGCGTCGTGCGCGTTAAGGAAAAGTCCCATGTCCGCTCCCTTCGTTCACCTGCATTGCCATACGGACTACTCTCTTCTGGATGGCGCCTGTGAAATCTCGCAGTTGATGGACCTGGCGGCCGAGCATAAGATGCCCGCCCTGGCGATGACTGATCATGGCAACCTGTTCGGCGCAGTAGAGTTCTACAACAAAGCCAAGGACCACGGCATCCATCCGGTGATCGGCTGCGAGGTATATGTTGCGCAGCAGGGCCACACGGTGAAGTCCGATTCGAACCGTTACAACCATCTGGTCCTACTGTGCGAAAACCAGGAAGGCTATCGCAACCTGATTCAACTGGTCTCCACGGGTTTCCTGGACGGCTTCTACTACAAGCCGAGGATCGATAAGGATCTGCTCGCGAGCCACTCGCGCGGCCTGATCGCGCTTTCGGCGTGCCTGCGCGGCGATATCAACGAAACGCTGCTGGCCAATCGCTACGACGATGCCAAACGCCTGGCTTATCAATACAGCGATTTGTTCGGGCCGAAAAATTTCTATCTCGAAATTCAGAATCACGGACTGGAGGCGGATGGCCGCGTTCTGCCGATGCTCGGCCGCCTTTCCGCCGAAACGGGCATCCCGTTGGTGGCTACCAACGATTCGCACTACCTGCGCAAGGCCGACGCGCGCGCGCACGAAATCCTGCTGTGCGTGCAAACCGGGAAAAAAATGTCCGACACGGACCGGATGCGGTTTGAGCAGCCGGCGTTCTACGTCAAGTCTCGCGCCGAAATGATGGCGCTATTCGGCGAAATCGAAGACGCGCTGGATCGCACCTGGGACATCGCGCAACGTTGCCAATTGAAGCTGGATCCGGTGAAGGAGCCGTTCCCCAAGTTCCCCATCCCGGAGGGCCATTCCACGGACACGTATTTCGAATTCGTCGCGCGGGAAGGTTTCGAAAAACGCCGGCCGCATCTGGAAGCGCTGGCTTCGCGGGGGGGGCTGAAGCACGATTTCGCCGAGTACGCCGAACGCCTGGATCGCGAGATCAAAATGATCCAGCAAATGAAATTCTCCGGCTATTTCCTGATCGTCTGGGATTTCATTCGTTTCGCCCGGCAAAAGAACATTCCGGTGGGTCCGGGCCGCGGCTCCGCCACGGGGAGTCTGGTGAGCTGGGCCATGGAGATCACGGATATCGATCCGCTGCAATATGGCCTAATTTTCGAGCGTTTCCTCAATCCCGAGCGCATCAGCATGCCGGATATCGATATCGATTTCTGCACCCGCGGGCGGGGGGATGTGATTCAATACGTCACGCAAAAGTACGGATCCGAGCAAGTAGCTCAGATCATAACTTTCAATTCGCTGGGCGCGCGCGCCGCTTTGAAAGACGTGGGCCGCGCACTCGACGTGAGCTACTCGGACATGGACCGCCTCACCAAACTGGTCCCCACCCAACCCCTCAACATCAAACTCTCCGAAGCTCGCAAAATGGAGCCGCAGCTCGATGAAATGGCCGGAAAGGAGCCGCGTGTCCAGGACGTGCTCGACGTGGCGCAGCGGCTGGAAGGCGTCGCGCGCAACGTCAGCGTTCACGCCGCGGGCGTGGTAATTTCGCCGCAGCCGCTAAAGGAGTTGGTTCCGCTCTATAAGACCAATAAAGACGAAATTGTCACCCAGTACGACATGGTGGGGCTAGAGAAACTCGGTCTGCTGAAAATGGATTTCCTGGGCCTCACAACGCTCACCATTATCGACGACACTCTCAAGCTGATCGAGCGGCATCGAGGCGAGAAGCTCACGGTCGATGAGCTTCCGCTGGACGATCCCGAGACATATCGCTCGGTCTTTTGCAGAGGGCTCACCAGCGGCATTTTTCAGTTTGAATCAGCGGGCATGCGCGACATTCTGCGCCGCTATCAACCGGATCGTTTGGACGATCTCATCGCGCTGAATGCCTTGTATCGCCCCGGTCCCATGGACATGATCGACGACTTCATCGATCGCAAGCATGGACGCAAGGAAGTGGTCTACGATTTTCCGGAGCTGAAAGACATTTTGGAAGAGTCTTTCGGGGTGATCGTATATCAGGAGCAGGTGATGCAGATTTCAAGCCGTTTGGCCGGATATTCGCTCGGAGAAGCCGACCTCCTGCGCCGCGCCATGGGCAAGAAGAAGGCGGAAGAAATGGCCAAGCAGCGGGAGCGATTCCTCGAGGGCGCCAAAGCCAAAGGCCATTCCCAGCGCAAGGTCGAGAAGATCTTCGATCAAATGGCGAAATTCGCGGGTTACGGATTCAATAAATCCCACTCCGCCGCGTATGCGTATCTCGCCTTCGTCATCGCGTATTTAAAGACGCATTATCCGCTGGAATTCATGTCGGCTGTGCTGACTTCGGAAACAGGAAATATTTCCAAAGTCGTCAAGTATACGAATGAATGCCGCGAAATGGGCATCCGTATCCTGCGGCCTGATGTGAATTCCTCGGAGTTCACCTTCGCTCCCGTCGGAACCATCCCCTTGCGGGCCACTAAAGCGGGTACAGACGCCGTGGAGGGCGGGCTTCAGCCCGCGCGAGGCTTTAGCCTCGCTTCGGCCAGCGGGACTGAAGTCCCGCGCGGACTAAAGTCCGCCCTCCAAGACGAGCCGCGACCGTCAGGGAACGGCGTCCGCGAGGCGGAAGGCGCCGGCATCCGCTTCGGCCTGGGGGCCATCAAAAACGTCGGTCCCAACGCGGTGGAATGCATCGTCTCCGCGCGCGCTGCGGGCGGACCGTTTCCTTCGCTGTTCGACTTCTGCGAGCGCGTGGATTTGGGAGTCGTTAACCGCCGCTTGATCGAGAGCTTCATCAAAGCGGGCGCGATGGATTCGCTCGGCTCGCGCGCCCAGCTTACAGCGGTTCTCGACAACGCCATGGAGAACGGCGCTCGGGCTAGTCGCGACCTGGCCAACGGCCAAGCCGGCCTGTTCGCCGCTCTCGCCGCCGGCTCGCCCGCGCCGGAGCATCCTCTGCCCAAGGTCCCGGACTGGGCTGGTCAGGACAAATTGGCGGGGGAAAAGGAAGTTCTCGGCTTCTACATTACCGGCCATCCGCTCGACCAATATATGGACAAAGTCCGCGAATTGGCCACCCACCGTACTTCGGAGTTGGAAGGATTGCCGAAGCACGCCGAGGTGGCGCTGTGCGGCATCCTGACGGGCATTCAGCGGAAGCGCAACAAGGAAGGAAAACTGTGGGCCGCGCTCCAGGTGGAGGATCTGGAAGGCGCGCTGGAAGCGATGGTCTTTTCGACTCAATACGACCGGCTGCTGAGCGCGCTTCAGGAAGACAAAGCGGTGCTGGTACGCGGGCTGGTGCTGCCCGAGGAAAACGCCCCGCCTAAGGTATCCATTCAGGAAATCGTTCCGCTGGAAACGGCGAGCTTGAATTTACCGTCGCTGATTTCCATCCGCGTGCCGCTCAATGGCTCGCAGGAATCGGGGCGGGCCGCTCGCTTGCACGCCCTTTTCGATCGCAAACCAGGCGCGACGGAAGTACGGTTGCGATTGGAAAAATCGCGCGATTTCTCGGTCATTCTTGACCTGAGCGCGCGCGTCCGCCCCGACAAGGAATTCCGCGCCGAGCTCGCCAGCATTTGCGGCCATGAAGCGCTGGAGATCCTCGCCAACTGAGCGCCATTGCAGTTCTCAGTCATCAGTTCTCAGTCATCAGCCAAGCACTCTCGACTCGGAAGCTGACAACTGACAACTGACAACTGAGAACCCTTTTAGTCGTGGCTCAGAAATCTGCAGAGCCGCGACCGCCAGGGAGCGGTTACCGGCGTTCGATGATACGCTGACAGAGCCAACTGGGGCCTTGCCGCCAGAGGTACAATTGCGGGAAAGGACGCCTGGAGGTCCCCTGTCATGACGCGCGCCTTCGCTGGTACCTGCTTCTTTTCTCTTCTTTTGCCGGCTGGTTTCGCGCAAGCTCCCGCGCCCCCGCCCCACTTCGATATCGCCGATGTCCGGGTCAGCCCGCGCGCCGATTGGATCAAGACCGGGGCCCACGCCATGCAGGGCGGATTCCTCCTGCGTGACCGGTACAAGCTGCACCGCGCCACCATGCTCGACCTCATTCGCACCGCGTACGCGGTCGACGCCGACAAAGTGTTTGGCGGCCCGAGCTGGCTCGATTACGACCGTTTCAACATTGTCGCCAAGGCGCCTCCCAACACCCGGCCCGCGACCCTGCGCCTGATGTTGCAGGCGCTGCTGGCGGATCGATTCAAGCTCGTCGTCAAACAGGACACCAAGCCCGTGCCTGCCTATCTGCTTTCAAAGGGCAAAGGCGAGGTGAACCTGAAGCCGGCGGAGGGCTCGTCGAGCAGCGGATGCTCGACCCTTACGCCCAACTTCTCCCGCGATGGCCCGCCGACCGGCGGCATCCAATGTCGAAACGTGACCATGGAGGCTTTCGCCTCAGCTCTGCGCAGGGTGTCTGCCGCGAGCTTCCAGAACCTCCCCGTCGTGGACGCGACCGGGATCGAAGGCGCTTGGGACTTCGAGATACGCTACGCCCTGCTGCCGGTCAACCCAGGCGCCGGCGCCGCGCCGCAACGGCCCCCCCTGTTAGAAGCGGTTGAAAAACAACTGGGCTTGTCCCTCGAGCTCAAAACGGCTCCGCAGCCGGTGCTCGTAGTGGAAGGCGTAGAGGAGCAGCCGTCGCCGAATGCTCCCGGCGTGGAGGGGAGCCTTCCTCCTCTGCCTCCACCTCAGTTCGAAGTGGCTTCCATTCGCCCCTGCAATGGCAACTGCAGCGCGACGATAGCTCCTCGCTTCGAACCTGGGGGCCGCGTAACCGCCACGGGCATGCCTCTGGGCGGCCTGATTCGGCAGGCCTTTAACCTGGCTCCTTTCGAGCAACCTGTGGGCATGCCGAAGTGGCTGAACGATGGAACCACCGCGCACAACATCAGCATTGTGGCGAAAGCACCCGAGGGCGTCGCTCCGGACGCGCAGAACAACGCGCAGGCTCGCGACCTGATGAACGCCATGATCCGCGCGCTCCTGGTGGACCGCTACAAAATGGTGACGCATTACGAGGAGCGTCCCATGGACGCCTATACGTTGGTCGCGGTAAAACCAAAGCTCACGAAGGCCGACCCGTCGCGCCGCACCGGCTGCACCCGGCGAAGTGGGACGGGGCTTCAGACCCAGTTGGATTGCACCAACATGACCATGGAGCAATTCGCCGAGCAAATCCAGGCCTACGATGCTGATACGTTTTATCCCGTGGCGGACGGCACTCACATCGAGGGCGCCTGGGATTTCACGATCAACTACGACGCCCTCGCGAGTCTAGCGGCAAGGCTTCCGCCTGCGCTTGCCGGCCGCGGCGGCGCGGGTCCGAACGGCGACGCGCCTGACCCATCCGGCGCTATCTCGTTTACGGATGCGCTCGAAAAGCAGCTCGGGCTGAAGCTCGTAAAGGAGAAGCGGCCCGAGCGGGTCCTGGTGATCGATCACATCGAAGAAACGCCGACGGAAAACTGACGGAGGGCAACCATTGAAGGCCTCACCGGCCGGGAACGTCAGTAACCGCTCCCTACGGTCGCGGCTCAGAAGTCGTTGCAGAGCCGCGACCGCAGCGAGCGGTTACCGGCCTTCAGCCTGCCGCTAAACTGAAAGTAACCCCCTGCCTTGGAGAACTCCATCCAGATTCGCGGCGCCCGCGTTCACAATCTGAAGGATCTCTCTGTCTCCATCCCGCATGAGCGCCTCACCGTGATTACCGGCGTCTCCGGCTCCGGCAAATCTTCGCTCGCTTTCGACACCATTTATGCCGAAGGCCAGCGCCGCTATGTGGAATCGCTCTCCGCTTATGCCCGCCAGTTTCTGGAGCGCATGGAAAAACCGGATGTGGAAGAAATCGACGGCATCGCCCCGCCGGTCGCGATTCGCCAAAAGAACACCACGCGCAATCCCCGCTCCACCGTGGCCACCTCCACGGAGCTTTACGATTTCCTGCGCCTGCTCTGGGCGCGTGCCGGCCGCACCTATTGCCCGAACTGCAATATCTGGGTGCGGCGCGATTCGGTGGACCAGGTCGCCGCGCGCATGCTCACCGAGCCCGAAGGATCCCGCTGGTACGCGCTGTTTCCCGTACCGCGGGAAAAATCCACCGAAGCCCTGCGCGACCGTTTGTTCGACCTGCGCAAGAGAGGCTTCAACCGGCTGTACCAGAACGGCCGAGTGTTCGAATTTTCCACGCCCGAATCTCTGCTCGACATCGATTTTTCCAAGCCGGTCTTCGCGCTCGTCGACCGCCTGGCGATTTCCAGTTCCGTTCGCCCCAGGCTCGTCGACGCCGTCGAGATCTGCTACCGCGAATCCGGCGAGGCGATTTTCGAGCCCGCCGGCGGAGGACAAACTTTGCGCTTCAACGAACGATTCGCCTGCAAGCGCTGCGGCAAGGAGTTCGTCGATCCCGAGCCAAGCTTGTTCAGTTTCAACAATCCCCAGGGCGCCTGCAAACGCTGTCAGGGCTTCGGCAACACCATCGATTACGACATCGATCTGGTGATTCCCAACCGCGGATTGTCCATTCAGGAGGGCGCGGTGGATCCCTGGAACAAGCCCCAGCACGCCTGGTATCTGGCCGATTTTATAAAGCAATCGAAGAACAAGGTTCGCCTCAACGTCCCGATTTACGAGCTGCGCGAAGGCGAGCGTACCGTATTATTCGATTACATCCGCGCATATTTTCGGGAAATAGAACATAAAAAATACAAAGTCCATGTGCGCGTGTTTCTGAGCCGCTATCGCGGCTATACCTTGTGCCCCGATTGCGGCGGATCCAGGCTGCGCCCGGAGGCGCTGTGGGTGCGCGTGGGCGACCGGAATCTGGCCCCGAATCTGGCGCCAAATCTGGCGAATGTCACGCGCCTGAATATCGCCGAAGCGCTCCGGTTCTTCGCGACGCTAGAGCTTTCGCCCGAAGAAGCCGCCATCGCGGAAAAAGTCCTGGTGGAGATCCGGCAGCGGCTGAAATTTTTGAACGACGTCGGGCTGGAATATCTCACGCTGGACCGCCTTTCCACGACGCTTTCGGGAGGCGAGGCGCAGCGCATTCAGCTCGCCACCTGTTTAGGCTCGCGGCTGGTGGGCGCTTGCTACGTGCTGGATGAGCCGTCCATCGGCTTGCACAGCCGCGATACCGCCCGGCTCATTCATATCCTCGAAGAGCTCCGCGATTTGGGCAACACGATTCTGGTGGTGGAGCACGATCCCGACGTCATGCGCTCCGCCGACCATATCATCGACCTCGGCCCGGGCGCCGGAGAAAACGGAGGGCGGATCGTTTTCGAAGGACCGTTTTCTCAGTTGATGCGCGACGGCGCGCGCTCGCTCACTTCGCGATATCTGCGCGGAGAATTGACGACCTCGCCGCTCATACCTCGCCGTGCGCCCAATCCCAAGCGCATCGTCCGTTTTCTGGGAGCGCAAGCCCACAATCTGAAAGGCATTGACGTGGCGATTCCCTTGAATCTGATGGTGGCCATCACGGGTGTTTCCGGCTCCGGCAAATCGACGCTGGTGCACGACGTGATTTATAAGTCGCTCCAGAAGCGCATGGATCGTCAAGCGCCGCCGCCGCTTCTGGAGGAATGGGGCGCGGCGCCCGAAAAGCAAACCTGCCGCAAAGTGGAGAAGGCCGATCTGTTGACGCAGGTCGTCTTGGTGGATCAATCGCCGATCGGCCGCACGCCCCGCTCCAATCCCGTCACTTACATCAAGGCGTTCGATTTGATTCGCGAGCTGTTTGCATCCACTGTGGAAGCCGACCGCCACGGCTACACCCCCGGCCATTTTTCGTTCAATATTCCCGGAGGCCGCTGCGAAACCTGTCAAGGCGATGGAACCGTGACCGTGGAGATGCAGTTCCTGGCCGACGTGGAGCTGGTTTGCGACGATTGCAAGGGCACTCGTTACAAGCCCGGAATTCTGGAGGTTCGCTACAAGGGGTTGAACATTCACGAGGTTCTTCAACTCACCGTCAAAGAAGGGCTTTCGTTCTTCTCGGCAACGCCGCGCCTGGTGGAGCGGCTGCGCGTGTTGAACGACGTCGGCCTCGGTTATCTGCGGCTAGGCCAATCCGCGACCACGCTTTCCGGCGGCGAAGCCCAGCGCGTGAAGCTGGCCGCCCACCTGGCGCAAGCCACCAGCGAAGGCGCGCTCTACATCTTCGACGAGCCCACCACCGGTCTGCATTTCGACGACATCGCGAAACTGTTGGACGCCTTCGAGCGTTTGCTCCGCTCCGGCGGCAGCATCCTCATCATCGAGCACAATCTGGAAGTGATCCGCCGCGCCGATTGGGTCATCGACCTGGGCCCTGAAGGCGGTGACGCCGGCGGACGCATCGTCGCCGAAGGCCCGCCCGAACACATCGCCGCGGTCCCGGAATCCTACACCGGCCAATACCTTCGCAAGGCGGGGGTGAAGTAACTGATTGGCCTAGCCCTAGAGCGCGGGTGCGGCAGCCGGCGCCAGACTTTTTCTGAGCCACATAGGGGCTAAACCACATAGGTCGACTTTCTCATTCTTCCCAGGACCGTGCGCAGCGCCGCGATCACGGGAACCGAGAAAAACATGCCGGGAATTCCGCCCAATTTCTCGCCCGCCAACAGGCCGAATAGGACCAGCAACGGCGGCACTTCCACGCCCGCGCTCATCAGGTAGGGACTCAGCACATAATCCTGAAACACCCGATAGACGGCAAGGAAGGCAATAACAACGATCGGGTGACCATAGCCGCTGATCAAGGAGACCAGCACGATGGTGACTGCCCCGATCAGGGCGCCCAGAACCGGAATGAATTCCAAGGTGGCCGCGAACGCCGCCAGTAGAACCGGGTAGGACACCCTCGCTAGCGAAAGGAAGCTGGAATACGCGCAAAAGGTCGCGAGGCAGAGAAAAATCAAAGCGCGGATGTACTGCGAAAGCATCGCGTGCAGGTCGTCGAGGATGCTGTCCACCAGCGGGCGCGACGAATCGGAGAAAAACGACAGAAGGTGCAGGCGCAGCTCCCGCCCGGTCTTGAGGAACAGAAAACTCAGAATTGGAATCAGGATGACAATTAGCAGACCGCTAAGGCCGCTGAGAATGTCGCGGGCCGCCTGGCTGAGGTTGGGAATAATGCTAGCGCCCAATTGCTGGAGGCCGCGATCGACAGATTGGTTGAGGGTGTCCCGTTCCCCCTCAAGCCAGGAGGGCAGTGGAATCCGCTCCAGCGGATTGGACTGGATGGTCGCCGGGAGCTTGCTCGCCAAAGTCGAAGCTTGTTGCACAATGGTCGAGCCAATCAGGATCCCCAGGGAAACGATGACGCCGATGAAAATCACGTAGGCGATCGCCAGACTCGCGGTTCGATGAATCTTGCCGGCGAACAGCCGCACCAGCAGATCCACGAGCGGCGTGAGCAGATGTGCGAGAAATAACGCCAGCGCGAAGACAATGATGATGCTGCGAATCTGATAGAGGAGAATCAGCACCAGCGCCAAAAGAAAGAGCGTCCAGGCGATTTTGAGAGTGCGCGAGTCGATGCCGAGCATCGACCATTAGAATAGCGGGCTAACAGGACAAGTCATCGTGGCCGCGCCCGGCGAGCCGGTTTTGTTAGCGGTTGGCTATCTGATTTCGGTATTCTGACACTTGCCCAACGCAGGTATCAGCTTCTCGGCTTGTAGGTCTTGCTGAAGCCGTTCCGCGTGTTCGTCACGGTGAAGGTCCCATCCGCCTGAGCGGAGACTTTGATCCAGTAGGCCTTGCCGTTATGCACGGGCGCCGGAGCCGCGCCAGGCCCGGGTTGCGGAGCGGGAATCGGCGCGATGGGCATCGCCGCGGGAGGATCGTCGATGATGTTGGCGATGAACATGCCCGGCACGGTGTACTCCTGCCCGCTGAGCTGCGAAAAATGCATCTGCCAAAGATCTTCCAGCCCCGGCGAAGAATGCACGGTCTGCATCGTTTCCGGCTCCCCGCCTTTGCGAGTGCCGTTGTTCATGATGGCCACGCGGGGATGAAGCGCATGCACGATCACCGGAGAATTCGAGCTCGCCTGCCCGTGATGCAGCCCCAATAGCACGTCCACCGTGCCGATACGATTATTCGGGCACATCAGCTCGAATTCCTTGTTCTTGGTCAAATCGCCCAGGTGCGTGGTGCGGAACTTGCCGAACGCCATGACAATGCCCACCGATTGCGGATCCTCCGGGTTGTTGTCGCCCGGCTTGTATTCGGCGCAATAAGGATTGGGTTGGCCCGCGCCGGCCAGCGGAGCTTTGATCGTTGCCCCCGCTGAAGTAACCACGCGCACATCTAGGCCCGCTATCGCGATCTTGTCACCCGGCTTTGCCACCGTGTGCTTCGCTTGGGCGTAAAGCCGCGGATAAGTCTCCCGGAGGAAGGTGTCGGCCACTTCGCCCGGCTGCACATTCGGACCGTGGTCGATGAACTCACGGATGGAAATCCGCGAGGCCAGTTCCGCCATACCACCGAAATGGTCGCCGTGCCAATGCGTGATGATCAAGTGATCGATTTGGCTCAGGCCGGCGTCCTTGGCTGCCTCCATGATGCGTCCGGCGTCGCGAGGGGCTGCGGCGCCGGCGTTCCCCGTATCGATAAGCAGCGACTCGTGAGACGGCGAAACAAACAGCGTCGCGTTGCCGCCCTCTACGTCAATCACGTAGATGTCCAGACGGCCGGAAGCCCGCGTCTGCGCCGGGGCTAAACCACAGGCCAGCAAGAAAATCAAGAGAATCCAGAGAAACCGCATAGCAGGTTAAGTCTATCGCACCGTTGGGAACGCTGTTGGCCCTTGCGTTCTTTGCGTCTCCTATAGAACTTCCCCCACCGATTAGTTCACACCACCCTGGAGCGGGACCAGTTTATAGCCGAGATCCAGCGCTTGCCGGCGAATTTTGGCTTCCTTCTTCTGCTGCTGTTTCTCGTCCTGCTTCGCCAGA
>DATDGT010000416.1:0-50262 GCA_036521975.1 Bryobacteraceae bacterium | reverse complement strand
AAGCAATCCGGGATGTTCTGGACCGTCAGCGGCGCCAACTCCATCTTGGCGCTACGCTGCCAACACCTCAACGGTCGCTTTGAGGACTATTGGGAAGGCCGCCAGGCGGCCTGATTTCCACTTCTATGTCGTGCGCCCCTCGCCATCGTCAAGAGCGCTTGCATATCCGTGTCCCAAATCCACGCCTGCCTACGCGTGAGTCGCCGCCCGCTTGCCCGCGAGTACGGTGGCGCTGGGAAACAGCCGTTGGCGGCCGGTACGCTTGTTCTCGAAGTTGTCGACGAATTCGAAGTTGCCCTCCCGCAGCTCCAATATGGCGACGTCGGCTGGCGCGCCGACCTTCAGCGTGCCGCGATCGCGAAAGACGGGAAAGTCTCGCGACGCATTCACGGTGGAGCACGCAATCACCTGATCGAGCGGCATGCCCAGCATCAGGAACTTCGACATCACGTTCGGGAAGTCGATGATCTGGGACGTGCGGCCTTCGGGAGTCCAATCGGTGGAAAAGGTATCCGGCAGGAAGCCGGCGCGGAGTACGGCCTCCGCGATATCCCAGCGCAAGTGTCCGGTGCGCCCGTTCCCCAGGTCGAAGCGGACGCCGCGGCGGCGCGCCGCGGTCACCTCCGGCAGAATGTGTCCCGAGTCATCGATGATGCTGTTGGGCGGAGGCGCAAACATGTGGGTGACGATGTCGCCAGGTTTCAGAAGCGCGAGCAACTTCGGCAGTGGCGAGATCGTCTGACCCATGTGAATCATGACGGGGAGCTGGAAGGCAGACGCGGCTTCCCGCGCGCGCCTGAGGACCTCGAAATCGTTGGCGCCGGCGACGTCGCGCGAAAGCCGCGCCTTCACTCCGGCGACCATATCGCGGTTTCGCGCAATACCCTGGCGCGCCGCGGCCACGTCAGCGCGGCTCAGATCCATGGTGTCGCCTTCTGGAAGGATGCCCGCGCGTCCGATGTTGATCAGCACGCGAAACGGCTGCGGGGCCGCTTTGGCGACGGCGACGGCTTCGTCGATATGATCGGCGCCTTGCGATCCGGCGTCGATCAATCCCGTGACGCCGTCCGCCAGGCACAGGGCCGCTCCATCCTTGGTGCGAGTCGCGTGGGTGTGAATATCGATCAGCCCGGGCACGACCAGTTTGCCGCGTGCATCCAGGGTATCGGCCGAATCGGCCGGGAGGTTGGCGGCGACCGCCACGATGTGGCCACCGGCGATGGCCACATCGCGGATCGCGTCCAGCTTGCGCGAAGGATCGATCACGCGCCCCCCTTTCACGATCAGATCGTATTTCGCTGGGGCCGCAAGCGCGCCCGGAATACGGGTGAACGCGGCGGCTCCCGCGGCGGTCGAAACAAACTGGCGCCGAGTCATGGTTCAAAATCCCCCAGTGAACGAGGTTATCAGTTGGAGTGGTACAGTGTCGATTGGCATGAACTGGACGGCAGAGATCGGGGGAGTGGATCTGAATCGGATCTCCGATCGCGATTTCGAGGAGATCCACCGCACCTGGCTCGACCGGCTGGTGGTGTTGTTTCGCGAGCAGCGGCTCGACGATGACGGTCTCATTCGGTTCAGCCGGCGCTTCGGCGAACTGGATTGGGCGCCGGTTCAGGAAACGGGGCGGCGTTTTGTGGAAGGAAAGCCCGAAATCTACGTGGTTTCCAACGTCATCGAGAACGGCGAGCCGATCGGGAGTTTAGGCGCGGGCGAAGCGGTCTGGCACACCGATATGTCTTACCTGGAGGCTCCGCCGAAGGCCAGCATGCTGTACGCTCTGGAGACGCCTCCGACAGGCGGCGACACATACTTTTGTAATATGTATGCGGCATACGAGGCGCTGCCCGGCGTGCTGAAAGACCGTATTGTGGGCCTCGCCCTGAAACACGATGCCACTTACAACAGCGGCGGCTACGTGCGTCAAGGGATGGCCGCGTCGGACAATCCGGCGGCTTCGCCAGGGGTTTACCATCCGCTGGTAATCCGGCATCCGGAGACGGGCAGGCGGACGTTGTATCTGGGCCGCCGCCGCAATGCGTACGTGGGAGGGCTGGCGGTGGAGGAATCCGAAGCGCTGCTCGACGAACTGTGGCGTTACGCGACGCGCGATGAGTTCGCCTGGTGCCACCGGTGGCAGCCCGGCGATCTGGTGATGTGGGATAACCGCGCGACCATGCATCGCCGGGACGCGTTCGATGCGGATTCGCGGCGCATCCTGCACCGCACCCAGATTAAAGGCGAGGCTCGTCCCTCGGCCGCGACGCCAGCGGCGTAGCGGATTAGGCTATGACCGCGGCCGGCCTGCAGCGCACGCGCTCTTCCCAAATGGTTCTAGGGCTGCTGTGCCTGATGTACCTGATCTTGTTCGTGAGCCGCGTTAGCCTTTCGACGGCCGCGCCGCCGATGAAACAGGACCTGGGGTTGAGCAACGCGCAGCTCGGCCTGGCTTTTTCTGCCTTCGCCATTCCGTACGCCGCGTTTCAATTGATCGGCGGCTGGATCGGGGACCGGTTAGGGCCGCGGTTCACACTGGGGTTGTGCTGCGCAATTGTGGCAACGGCGACGGCGCTCACCGGCGCCGCGGGAGGCTTTGGCTCATTGTTTGCGCTGCGCGTGGCGTTGGGCTTTGGCGAAGGCGCGGCGTTTCCGGCGGCGACCGGCGTGATGGCGCGCTGGATTCCGGTGGAGCGCCGGGGTTTCGCGCAAGGGATCACCCACTCGTTTGCCCGAATCGGGAACGCTCTGACGCCGGCGCTGGTGGCCGGACTGCTGGCCTTCGTTTCGTGGCGCGCCGCCTTCGGCATCCTGGGATCGGTGGTTGTGCTTTGGCTCGCGGCGTGGATCTGGTATTTCCGCGATGATCCGCGAAAGGACGCAGAGGGTTTGCCGCCTGTTGCGGCGAGTCGCCGTCCGGAGATCCCCTGGCTGGCCTTGGGGCGACGCATTCTTCCGGTGACGCTGGTCGATTTCTGCTATGGCTGGACGTTGTGGTTGTTCCTGACCTGGATCCCGTCTTTCTTCCTGGAAAATTATCATCTGAACCTGGGAACGTCAGCGCTATTTTCGGTAGGAGTGCTCTCGGCGGGAGTAGTGGGCGATACGGCCGGAGGTGTGTGGAGCGACTGGCTGCTGCACAAATCCCGCGATCTCGCGCGGGCGCGGCGGAGCGTGATCGTGACGGGTTTTCTCGGCGCTTTCGCCTTCTTGCTGCCGGTGATGCTGATCCACAACCTGGCGGTTGCGGCCGTGGGTTTGAGCTTGGCGTTCTTTTTCGCCGAACTGATTGTGGCGCCTATCTGGTCCATTCCCATGGACGTCGCTCCGAAATATGCGAGCACCGCCAGTGGCATGATGAACTTCGGCTTCGGCGTGGCCGGTCTGGTTTCACCGGCGAGCTTCGGCTATCTGGTGGACCGCACGGGGAATTGGGCGGTTCCGTTCGCCGGCTCCGCGGCGCTGCTGTTGTTGGGCGCGGCGCTGGCGTGGCGCTTACGGCTAGATCGGACGTTCGAGGAACGCAGCATGTTATGAGCCCGAAGTGGCATCTAAATCAACCGAAATCTGCCGCCGGGGATCGAACTGGCGATCCATTCCTGGATTATTTGAAGACCTTCAAGGATGACGGGTCCACCGATTGGTCGACCCGCGTCGATAAACTGCTATATGGAGCGCTTGGGGATGAGTCTCGTGGACAGCGCAGCCGTGAGATTGTGGCGGGAGCACGGCACGTCCGCCGTAACAAAAAATCACGTACTTGACCAGGTCGCGACCGCGCCCGCTCGGCGGGCCGGCTATCATTGGCGTCGGAGTCCGCAATCCGTCCCTAACGCACCATGCGGCTCAGATCCCCGGCCTTACCGGCCGGGGCTGGGTGCGAACGCCGCGACGGGTTTGAGCCGGCCTTCAGCCCCGCCCGTAAGGGCGGGGTCGAGCTTACGGACGGATTACGGTCGGAGTCCGTCGCGGATATTTATGCGGCGCCGAGCATCGAGGTCATAGAATCCACGCGCGAGGATGAGTTAGACGCTCTGCGCTCGATGCGGAAGTACGCCGACCAGCGGGTGACCTTCACGGACTGCGTGTCATTCGCCATCATGCGGCGGCGCCATATTCGCAGAGCTTTCAGCTTCGACCGCCACTTTCGGCACGCGGGGTTTTCGGTGATCGGGCCGTCCGGTGCCGGGTCGACCGACTTGACGATGTGAACCCTATCGGCTGACCGGCGACACTTTCCTGAAGGGCCATTCCGCAGGCGCGTTTCACGGCGCCATTGGTTCCGGGGCGTGTAGCCATGAGGCGTTTCGAGGAGTCGCGTCGTCAGGACAATTTGCGCTACTCTTGTTCGGAAGAATGCCGGAGCGAATCGACGAGACCACGAAGGAACAGCTTGCCGCTTACCTCCACGATGTTCGCTTGCTCCCCAACGAGTCCGCGAAGACGCACCGGTTCGTTGCATTGGTTGGTTCAGCCTTTCCAGGGTCCGCCATAATCAGCAAAGTCACGGCGGGAATCGAGAAGGCAGTTCGCGTTCAGCTTCAGGATCGACCGAAACGAGGTCGCATCGACTCTTACTTCGGCAATGCGGTCATCGAGTTTGAGTCCTCGATCAAGGCGAGCGGGGCCGTTGCCGAGGAGCAGTTGCGCGAATACTGTTCGGGTGTCTGGGCCAAAGAGGGGAAACCCCATCGACCGCTACTCGCTGTCGCGACGGACGGGGTCGTGTGGAGGACGTATCGTCCAAGCCTTCCCTTAAATCTGGAGGAATCACCCAAGCCGGGCGACGTGACGCTGGATCGCCTTCGAGAGCTGACGGTTACCGAGTCCAATCTGTTTGACTTTTATCTTTTCTTGAACACGCTTCTTTTCCGTGTGGGTTCCGTCTTTCCGTCTGCCGAGCAGTTCAGGCAAGATTTTGGCAAAGAGAGTCTCGCCTACGGCGACGTGATGGAGGCTCTTGCTACAGCATGGCGGATCACGCGGGACGAAAAGGAGCCCGATCTTGCCTACCGAACGTGGCAGGGTTACCTGACCGTGACATATGGTTCATTGCCAGCGAGCGGACGCGCGAAGAGAGATGAGCTTGCGGAACTTGAGGATCTCTTCCTGAAACACACGTACCTGGCGTCCGTCGCGAGGCTTATGATTTGGGCATCTACCTCGCACGGTAAGTCTGAAAGACCATATGGCGAAATCGCCGAAAGCGTGTTTACTGGAGAGTACTTCCGGGCGCGCGGATTGGCGAATCTGGTGGAAAACGACTTCTTCCAGTGGATTCAGTCGAGCAAGGCACACCGCGCGTTGCGGCCGACGTGGGAACGCGTCATCGCTCAGATTGAATCGTACGATCTAACACGACTCGATCAAGACGTTCTCAAAGGCGTTTACCAAGAACTCGTTGACCCTGAAGACCGGCACTATCTTGGCGAGTATTACACTCCCGACTGGTTGTCCGAGAGGATCGTCTCGGAACTTTTGCCGAAGACGGGATACGTTAAGGTGCTCGATCCCGCCTGCGGCTCCGGCAGTTTCCTTCGAGCCGCTATCGCACACTTTCTAGAACGAGATCCCGCCCCTGACGCGGAGAGACTACAACACGTATTGGAAAACGTCATCGGAATCGACGTTCACCCGCTTGCGGTGAACATTTCAAAAGCGACGTATGTCCTAGCACTTGGCGCGGTTGTTCATGCAGCGAAGCGTCCCATCTCCGTTCCCATCTTCATGGCCGACTCGCTTTTCTTGCCCAGTGAGGTTTCACAGTTGCGCCTGCACGAAAAAGCACGCGTGAAGGTTCGCTTTGCGGGCAAAGAAGTGCTCATGCCGCAGAGCTTCATCGCGTCACCGGATCTGTTCGATCCTGCCATTGAAGCCGCGTCTCAGGTTGCGATCGATCACGCTCGCACGGAGGCTGAAACTTCAGCCAGGCTACGAGCGTACGTCCTCAAGGCGGTTGCCAATCTCAAGAAGCACGAGGAATTTGAGGAGATCGTGGAATCCCTTTGGGAGTACACGATCGCCCTAGCCAGGCTTATTCGTAATCGTGAGAACTCCATCTGGGCATTCATCATCCGCAATTCTTACCGCCCAGCGATGTTACGTCAGAGATTTGACGTAATTATTGGCAATCCGCCATGGCTTTCATACCGCTACATTGCCGATCCTAAATATCAGTCTGAAATCAAAGAACGTGCCATTGTGGATTATCGGGTTGCTCCAAAAAGCCAAAGGCTCATGACCCAGATGGAACTCGCGACCGTGTTCCTTGCGCATTCGATTGGCTGGTTCGGAGCAGACGGCTCGAAACTTGGTTTCGTGATGCCGCGCAGCATTCTTTCGGGCGATCAGCACGACAATATTCGCCTTCGCAAATATGGCTGGAAATGCCGTATGCGACTTTCTTCTTACTGGGACTTGAAAGATGTGACGCCACTTTTCAACGTCCCCGCCTGCGTATTGTTTGCGACGGAGAGCTACGAACCGGGGGATGCTCACGACGTGCTCCCAGTGAAGGAGTGGTCGGGGAAACTTGCCGAGCGTGACTGCTCGTGGGCGTCCGCAAAAAAGGAACTCTCGTTCGAAGACGCTGAAGGTCGCGTAATCTACCTCGCTAAACGTTCCGCGTTCTCTACATCACCGGGACCTAGCAAACCCGGCGTGTCCAGCGACTACGCCAAGCAATTTAGTCAAGGCGCGACTGTAGTGCCGCAGTGTTTTTACTTCGTTCGCGCAAAACTGAGCTTTCCTGTTGATCCAGATGCGCTTTACTGGGCTGAAACAGAGCAGCTCCCTTTCGCAAAGGAGCCATATAAAAACGTAACCCTCTCGGGACAAGTGGAGGGAAGGTTCTTTTACTATACGGTGCTCGCGCGCCACGTTCTGCCGTTCGCCCTCGTGACGCCCTTCCTCACAGTCCTCCCCCTCGGGATCGATGGCGCGACACAGACGATTTGGGATGCGCAGAAACTGGACGGAGAAGGATATCGAGAGTTCGCACAATGGATGAAAAGAGCCGAACGGGTGTGGGTTCAAAAGCGGAAGAAAAAGGCCGACAAACTATCACTGTACGAACGCCTTGACTACCAGAGCGAACTGACGAACCAGGACTTGAGACACGAGTACATCGTCCTTTACAACTCCACGGGAACGAATGTTTCGGTCGTGAGCGTCCGGCGATCGGACTTCCCACTTCCGCTGATTACCGAGCACACCGTGTACATCGGCACAGTGAAGGATACACATGAGGGAGATTACCTCGCCGCGATCATGAACTCATCGATTGTCAACGAGGTAATTAAGCCGTTCCAAGCCATGGGTCTGCTGGGCGAACGCCACATCGAAAAGAAATTGCTGGATGTTCCTATACCCCTCTACAAGGCGACTGACATTCGGCATCGAGACCTTGCGAGTGTCGGGCGAAACGCGCGCGAAAAAGTTGCGAAACTCATTAAGCTTTCCGACTTACCGGAGTCGCTTGCTAGACAGCGCAGTTGGATTAGGCAACAACTGCGAAATGAAATGACCGAAATTGACCGAATCGTCAAGAGTTTGCTCTAGGCCGGTGACCGTCGGTCCAGAGCAGGTGAGGATCGTGATTCCAAACAAAAACCAGCAACCATCGGCGAGTTGGTTCACGAGTACCTCACGCCCGTTCCAGATCCTTGCGGAGCTTTCCATTCAGAAGCGTTTGGATAGACCCGCTGCTCTTTCAAAGCTTGATTCCTTGTTATCGTTGGGCCGCTACGGCCCTCAACTCGGGGGCGACGGCACGCCAAGATCGAAAAGGGAGGGGATTGATTGAAATGCCGGTGATGAGCATATGACTGTCCCAAAAGGAACTCAAGCTGATCCAGCGACTCGCAAAGGAAGAGAACAAAGAGAAATCCTCCGAAGCGCGCGAGCTGATCCTGGACGGCATCAAGTACAAGATGCTGGTGGGCTACCGGCAAGGGAAGGTGTCTCTCGGGACACTAACCAAGAAGTTGGGCCTTAGCCTCAGCGCGGCGCTCGATCTTTTGGCGTCCCTGGGAATCCCGGCGCCGATCAGTTACGACGACTATCTCCAAGGTCTCGCAACAGCGAGGACGTTACTCTCGCGGTGAATCAAAATGTCCAGCTGCCACAACCGCCCGCGACCGAAACCGCTCCCTGACGGTCGCGGCTCTGTTTAAAGGCTTCGCCGAATGTCCAGCCGCCGCCTACTCTAGAGAAAACACCATCAGCGTGCCGCCGAGATTGGTGTAGTCGGCTAGCGAAGTTGTAAGCCCCACCGCGCCGAGTCCTTCGGTGCCCTTGGTCAAACCCTCCGCCAGACCGATGGCCGCCCATCCTCCCACGCCCGAAAGCACCGCCACATACTGCTTTCCTTTATACGTATAAGTCATCGGGTTGCCGATGATGCCGGAGGGCGCTTTGAACTTGTAGAGCTCCTTGCCGCTCTCCTCGTCCAAGGCTTTGAACCAGCCATCCAACGTGCCGTAGAAGATCACGTCGCCGTCGGTGGTCAGGGGTCCGCTGTAAACCTGCCACGTATCGTCCACCGCCCATTTGTTTTGCCCTGAAACCGTATCGTAGGCGATGAGCCGGCCGCGAACGTTACCGTGATCGGCGGGATACATGCTCAGGACCGCGCCCACATACGGAAACCCGCTTTTGTATTTGACTCCGAACGCCTGGTAATCCATGCAGATGTGATTGGTGCCCACGTAGAACAGTTTGGTGCGCGGATCGTAAGAGGCGGGCTGATGATTCTTGGCGCCCTGCGCCGCCGGGCAAATCTCTTTCACGTTCACATCCTCGTGCGTCTCCTTATCGGGGTTCAGCACTGGCCGGCCCGATTTCAGATCGATCTCCTTGGCCCAATTGGTGGAGGGGTCGAACTTATTGGCGCGGAGCAGCTTGCCGTTGCGGCGGTCGAGCACATAGGCAAAGCCGTTGCGATCGAAGTGCGTCAGCGTGGGGACGGTTTGATTATCCACGGTGGTGTCGCTGAGCACGCCTTCATTGATGCCGTCGTAATCCCACTCATCATGCGGAGTCATTTGATAGGCCCACGCCGCCATGCCGGTGTCGGGATTGCGCGCGAATATGGTGGTGGACCACTTGTTGTCGCCCGGTCTCTGCGAAGGATTCCAAGTTCCCGGATTGCCGCTGCCGTAATAAAGCAAGTTGAGCTGCGGATCGTAGCTAAGCCATCCCCAAGTGGTGCCGCCGCCGAGCTTCCATTCGTCCCCTTGCCAGGTTTTCAAGCTGGAATTTTCTCCCACCGGCTGCCCGGTGGCGCCGTCGATGGTCTTCTGAGGATCGACCAGAATGTCTTGATCCGGCCCGACGTTATACGCTCGCCACACCTGCTTGCCCGTGTTGAGATCGTAGGCGGTGATGTAGCCGCGGACGCCGTACTCGCCGCCGGCGATGCCGACGATCACCTTGTCCTTGACCACCAGCGGCGCGCTGGTCATGGTTTGGCCCAGTTGCGGATCGCCGTTGGTCGCCGTCCACAGCACTTGCCCCGTCTTGGCGTCCAGAGCATACAGTTTCGTATCGAGGGCGGCGGATAAAATCTTTCCGTCGGCGTAGGCGACGCCGCGATTTACCACGTCGCAGCAAGCCACCGAAGGCGCGAACTTATCCTGTTCCGGGGCGAATTTCCACACGATTTTCCCCACATCGTCAAGATTGACGGCATAAACATAGTTGGGGAACGAGCTCTCGAAATACATCATGTTGCCCACCACCAGCGGCTGGCCCTCCTGTCCGCGGAGGGTGCCCGTGGACATGGTCCAATCCAGCCTTAGCTTCGCGGCGTTGGACTTATCAATCTGCTTCAAAGAGCTGTGGCGGATGGCGCTGTAGCTTCCCAGAGGGATGGTCCAGTCGGCCGATTCCTGAGAACCGCCGGTTCCGCTGGTTCCGCAACCCGCGAGAATCCCCGCCAAAACCACAACAGATAACGTGCAACGTGGCATAAGTTGACTCCTGTCTCCTGTCATTCAATCCTGTGTCATTCAATCCTGTTCCGAGGGCGGCCGGCCCGCGGGCGCCAGATCGAGACTCCGGGCTTTCACATACCGGTAAACCTTGAGCATATCGTCGCGGCTAAGGAAACCGTCCCAGCTAGGCATGCCTTTCTCTTGTCTCCCCGCCATGGCCACCGATAGAAACGTCTGCTGCCGCATGCCGGTATTCAACGACTTTCTCAGATCGGGCGCAAGCTCGCCGCCGGTGGCATCGGTTCCATGGCAGCGGTAACAGTATGAGTTGTAGAGCGCGTAGCCCTTAAAGATCTCATTGGTGACTTTCGGCGCTTTGCCTTCGGCGTACACGGGGAAATCCAGTTGGCGCGTGGAGCCGTCCTTGAGCTTGTAAGTGTACGTCTTCGCTTTAGACGGCTTGGCCGCGTCCTGCTGAGCGGGAAGCCAGGCTGCCACCAGGAATAGGAAAATCGAGATACGCGCCATCATCTGCCCTTCACTTTTCTCCCGGAGTAAATAATCCCACGCCGCTTGCGCGCAGCGCCGAGTCCAGCTCCGCTTTGTGCTTTTCAATCACGCCGTCCAGCTTTTCCTTCAACGCCCGGTCGTTCATCCGCACCCCCATCGACATGGGGAACGAAAATTGTTCCGGGGCCCCCAGGGTTCGCGAATTGGGAACGGGAATCACTTCGAAATTGGGGTAACGGCGGAGGAAGGCTCCAATGGACGGCTGCCAGGTGATCAATACGTCGATCTTGCCGCCGGCTAACGCTTGCAACATCGCGGCGGGGGACTCGTCCGGATCGCCAGCGATATCGAAACTCACTGCCTTCGAAATCAACCCGCGCAGCTTCAGCGATTCCTCCGCGGGGGTCTCGCGTTCAAATCCGATTCGCAGCCCTTTCAACGCCGGCGAATCGATATTGGAAATCGAGTAGTTCTTGTTTTTCGGAAAAACGAAGACGTAAGAAGAGATATAGTAGGGCCGCGTAGTGAGCTCATCACGGCTGCCGTAGGGGATGCTCATGACGACGTCGCATTTTTTGGCGTCGAGCGCGGTGGCGAGGAATTGCGGAAATCCGCCGTGGCCGCGTTCGGAGGCCCAGCTATACACGACGGTCTCCCCAAGCGCTTTTGCCACTATTTCCGCGGCTTTATTCTCGAAGCCCTCGCCCGCGCGATTGGAATAGGGAAGATAACTGGGATCGGCGCAGACGTTCAGGGCTGGGGGCGCGGCGTAGGCCACAAGAGACAGAACCAACATCAACGGCGCGAAGTGGGAAGCCTGTTTCATGCGTTCAACCGTATGACGATACCTCTTGCGGACGCGCAAGTCAACTTCGCCCTGCGGGTAAAATGAGGTTCGCATGATTCGCATCGCCAACGGGCAGGGTTTTTGGGGGGATTCGCTGGAGGCGCCGGTGGAACTGGTGCGGCGCGGGCCCATCGACTATCTGACACTCGACTACCTTGCCGAGGTCACCATGTCGGTTCTGCAGAAGCAGCGATCTCGGGATCCGGAGGCAGGGTATGCGCGCGATTTCGTGGACCTGATGGGGCGCGTGCTGGGGGAGTTGAACCAGCGGCGAATCCGCGTGGTGGCGAACGCCGGCGGAGTGAATCCGAAGGGTTGCCGCGAGGCGGTGCGGGAGATCGCGCGGCGCGAGGGCGTGGCGGTGAATATCGCGGTGGTGGCGGGCGACGATATTCTGAGCCGGTTGGGCGAATTCGAGCTTCGCAATATGGAGACCGGCGAACCCTTCTCGAAGATACGCGAGCGTGTGCAGAGCGCCAACGTGTATCTCGGCGCTGCGCCTATCGCCCGTGCACTGGACGACGGCGCCGATATCGTCATTACCGGCCGCGTGACCGACACGGCCCTGACACTGGGGCCTCTGATTCACGCGTTCGGCTGGAAGGCGAACGATTGGGACCGGCTAGCCGCGGGCACGGTTGCGGGCCATACCATCGAATGCGGAGCGCAAGCCACCGGCGGCAACTGCCAATTCGATTGGGAAACGATTCCCGATTTGTACGATGTCGGCTATCCGATTGTGGAGGTCGAACCGGATGGAACCTTTGTCGTCACCAAGCATGCGGGCACGGGCGGACGCGTGACCGTGCAGTCGGTGAAAGAGCAGTTGCTTTACGAACTGGGCGATCCGCGCGAATACATCACGGCGGATTGCATCACGGATTTCACCACGATACAGCTCGAGGCGGCGGGAGAGAATCGCGTGCGATTCAGCGGCATCCGTGGCCGGGAGGCGACCGGATTCTACAAGGTCTCCGTCAGCTATGCGGCGGGGTTCAAAGCGATGGGATCCCTGGTTTACGCCTGGCCCGACGCATATAAGAAAGCGCGCGCGGCGGAGCGGATTCTGCGGCAGCGGCTAGAGCGCCTGGGGTTGCAG
Organism: Bryobacteraceae bacterium; assembly: GCA_036521975.1. GTDB lineage: Bacteria > Acidobacteriota > Terriglobia > Bryobacterales > Bryobacteraceae > Palsa-187. The sequence continues at coordinate 37,874 of DATDGT010000416.1, read as the reverse complement.
TTCGAGGAAGCGCGAGCGGAATTCCTGGGCGCCAACGCGTGCCACGGGATTGCAGCGGCCGAGCCGCCGCCGGAAATCGCTCGCGAGCTTCCGGAAGTGGTCCTGCGTTTCGGAGTGCGCGGGCCGGACCGGGCGGCCGTAGAACGGTTCACGCGCGAGATTCCCCCGCTTGTGCTGAACGGTCCGCCGGTGGTCTCGGGATTGGGGATGGGACGGCCGCATGTGGAGGAGATCGTGGCCTATTGGCCGGCGCTGATTTCGAAAGAAGCAGTGAAACCGGAGGTGACCATTTGCCGCGGCGGAAATTGATCGAGCTGGCACACGCGCGGAGCGGTGATAAAGGCGATACGGTCAATATCGGCCTGATCGCGCGTCGGAGGGAGGATTATGAGATCCTCGCCCGAGAAGTTACCGCCGAACGAGTGAAAGAACATTTTGCCGGAGTTTGTTTAGGCGAGGTGGAGCGGTTCGAGCTTCCCAATTTGGGCGCGCTGAATTTTCTGTTGCACCAGAGTCTGGATGGCGGAGGGACTCTGGCGCTGAAAGCCGATCCGCAAGGCAAGACCTATTCCACGGCGCTGCTGCGCATGGAGATCGACGCGCATGGAGATCGACGTTGATTGATTACCAAGCGAGCGGAGGAATCGCGCGGATTACGCTGAACCGACCGGAGAAGCGCAATGCGCTCAACTCGGCCCTGCTGGAGGGGTTGGCGGAGGCGTTAAAGCGCTCAGGCGAAGACGAATCGGCGCGCGTGGTAGTGATCGGCGGCGCGGGCCAGGATTTTTGCGCCGGCATGGATATCGTCATGCTGCGCGAAACCGCGGAGGCGGGCGTCCTGGAGCATCTGGAGTCCGCGCGAAAGCTAGCGGATCTATATAGCGCGATGCGCCATCATCGCCTGCCAGTGGTGGCCGCCGTGCGCGGTCGCGCGCTGGGCGGAGGGTGCGGCCTGGCCACGGCCTGCGACGTCGTGCTGGCTGCCGAATCGGCGCAATTCGGCTACCCGGAGGTGAACATTGGGTTCGTTCCGGCAATTGTGACGAGCCTGCTGCGGCGGTCGGTGGGAGAGAAACAAGCCTTCGAGCTACTGACCCGTGGCGAACCCGTCGGCGCGGCGGAAGCCTGCCGGATGGGCTTAATCACGCGGGTTTACCCCGATGCCGAATTCGAGTCCGGAATCGCGGCTTACGCGGGGGCATTGGCGGACAAACCGGCATCGGCCATAGGATTGACGAAGCGGCTGCTGCACCATATCGACGGCCTGCCGTTCCAGGCAGCGCTCGAAGCGGGCGTCGAGATCAACGCGTTGGCTCGGATGACCGAAGACGCGCGGCGGGGTTTTCGGGGCTTCGGGAAATAGGACGCGTTACCGGACTCGGTAAACCTCTCGCCATCCGCCGGCGGGAAGCGCCGCTCCGATTCCCAACCCTATGACCGCGCCGATCGGCGTGAGTACCTCTTTGCCGAAATTGGGACCCGCAACGCAACCTACGATACCGTGTGGATTGCAGGTGGTATCGACAGCGGCGCCCGCCCCAAGACCGCTCGCCGCGCCGATGCCGAGTCCAAATCAAGGCATGGCGCATTCGATGGCCGGGATCTTTTACGGGGACCGTCCGCAGCTCGACCTGCCCCGAAAATACCCGGAATCGATGTTTGGCTGCAAGGAATTCACACCGAGGCGCGACGGGGTGCCCTCTGGGCCGGGAGCGGTTTGCTGACCCTTCCGAGTTTACGGACGGATCACGGGCAAGCTCGCCCTCCGTGCCCCACCGCAATCGGGTATACTAATAATCCGAAACCTGGAGGTTTACACATGACACGCATAATTCTTCCCACGTTGGTGGTGCTCGCAAGCGGAGCTTGGGCGCTACTAGCGCAAGACGACGCCGCCATCCAAAAAGCTCTGTTGGCCGCCCCCGCCCGTCTTGCCAAAGACGCCACGGTGATCAAATGGAAAGCCGACTTCACTTATGACACTCTGAAGAAGGGCACTAACGACCTCGTCTGCTACGACCGCACCGGCTTCACCGGACAACCAGCCTTCTCGATCGAGTGCACCAGCCTCGGCAATCTGCCTCGTGCCGCCCAGAATCTAAAGTTCGAAGCGATGGGCGCCGGAAAGCAGGCCGCGCTGGATGCCGCTGAAAAAGACGGAACGCGCGTGAAGCCCGTGTTTGGCTCGGTCTGGTACCACCTGATGGGCGCCAGCAAAGAGGCGGCTAACCCTCACATGACCATCGCTGTGCCTGGCGCGACCAACGCCACAATGGGCCTGCCGGAAAATGGTCGGGGGGGCGGCGTGTGGATCATGAACGCGGGCACGACCACCGCGCATCTCATGACGCCTGGCGAATAGCCGACTCTTTTCTCGTCACACCGCTTGCTAGCGCGCGCGGCTCGGAAGCGGTCGGTCTGAGCCGCGACCCGAGGGAGCGGTTGTCGACTTCGCGCCGAAGTCGCTCAGAGCCGATTGATGAGGCTAGCGGCGTAGGCTGCGCCAAAGCCATTGTCGATGTTGACCACCGTCACATTGCTGGCGCAACTATTCAGCATTCCGAGCAGCGCCGCCAATCCCTGGAAGCTCGCGCCGTAGCCCACGCTGGTGGGCACGGCAATGACAGGTGCGGCGACGATTCCTCCCACCGCGCTCGCCAGCGCCCCTTCCATGCCCGCGCACACAATCACCACACGCGCGCCGCACAAGCGTTCGCGGTGGTGCATTAACCGATGGATGCCCGCCACGCCGACGTCGTGGATCGCGTCCACTTCGTTGCCCATCGTCTCCGCGGTGACCTGCGCCTCTTCGGCAACCGGCAAATCGCTGGTTCCCGCGCAGACCACCGCGATTTTGCCTTTCCCAAGAATCGTCCGGTCGCGCCAGAGACGAACGGCTCTAGACGCGCGGAAAAATTCGGCCTCGGGATATTCTTCCTGGAGCCGTTCCGCCGCTTCCGCGGGCGCGCGGGTGATCAGGACATTGCTCGCACGGGCCGCCAGCGCCGCGACAATGGCCGATATCTGATCGGGCGTTTTGCCCATGCCGAAAACCACTTCGGGAATGCCATGGCGTAGCGCACGATGATGATCTACGCTCGCGAAGCCCAGGTCTTCGAAGGGAAGATGCCGCATGCGCTCGAGCGCGGAATCCACGTCCACCGCCCCCTCCCGCACTTGTTCCAGCAATCCCCGCAAACGGTCTCGATCCATATCCGCAGTGTAGGACACCCAGCGCACAGCGCCCGGCGCGGGATGCGGGCGCTGATAGCATCCCCGAGTCCCCGCCGCGCCGGGCTGCGTTGTGCGCTGAATTGTCTAGAATAGGTTCCATGGCTCTCTCCCCCGGCAAGCTAAAGCACCTGAAGGCGCTGTCAACCAAGGATTCGATCATCGCCGCCGCCGCTATGGATCAGCGCGGAAGTCTCAAGAAAGCTATCGCTTCGGCCAAGGGCGTGGATCAGAAGGCCATCACTCCCGGAATGATGGCGGAATTTAAGACCGCCGTCGTCCGCGTGCTGACGCCGCACGCTTCCGCCATCCTCCTCGATCCCGAATATGGCCTGGATGCGGCCAAGGCTCGCGCGCCGAACGCCGGTCTGCTGCTGGCGTATGAAGAGAGCGGCTACGACAATACCCAGCCCGGCCGATTGCCCGATCTGCTGCCACACGTTTCGGCCAAGCGCATCGCCGACTGGGGCGCGGACGCGGTGAAGGTCCTGCTCTACTACACGCCCTTCGACGAACCCGCCGTGAACGACATCAAGCACGCATTTATCGAGCGCATTGGGGCGGAATGCGAATTTCTCCAGATTCCATTCTTCCTTGAATTCGTCGGCTACGAGCCTAAAGGCGCGGATGAGAAAGGACTCGATTACGCCAAGCGGAAGCCGCAGGTGGTCATCGGCAGCATGAAGGAGTTTTCGAAGCCGCAATATCATGTCGATGTGCTGAAGGTGGAAATTCCCGTAAACGCTCAGTTCGTGGAGGGAAGCTCCGTGTACAAAGGCCAAAAAGCCTACAGCCGCGCCGAGGCGCTAGATCATTACCGCGAAGCCGCCGCTGTGGCGGCCGCGAAGCCGTTCATTTATCTAAGCGCGGGAGTGGGCAACAGGGAGTTCGTCGAAAACCTCCACATGGCCACGGAAGCTGGTACGGATTTTTCGGGCGTGCTGTGCGGACGCGCGACCTGGAAAGACGGCATGCCGATCTACGCCACTAAGGGCGTGAAGGCGCTGGAAGACTGGCTTTCGAGCGAGGGCGTAAAGAACATCAACGCAGTGAACGATGCACTGAAAGGCGCCGTGCCGTGGACCAAAAAGCTTGACGCAGCCGCTAGCGTATGAAGCGCACAGCGAATGCGTTGTGCGCGATAAGAAATGCGCACAGCGAATGCGTTATGCGCGATAAGGAATGAACGGCGTCATCCCGCCGTACACAGCTTGGGATTCACCATCACCACCCGCCATTCGTGAATCTTCCAGGAGACGAAAACGCCCGCTTTGGTGAACGGATCGTCGCGAAGGATCGCCTCGACGTCCTCCCGGGAGTTGGCCTCGTAGACCAGCAGCCCGCCCTCGTCGCCGGCGAACGGGCCGCTGATTACCAGCCGCCCCGATTCCAGCACGTTCTTCAGATAATCGCGATGCTCCGGACGCGTGGCGGCGATCTTGGCCTTATCCGGTGTGTATTCGATAAGAGTGGCGAATTTCATATTCGTTATCTTAACCGTCTAAGCGAGCTGCTCTTTCCTTCGACGATCGAGCTTTTTTGCACCAGAATCTGGTATGCTAGGCAACCTGAAAGGAACGTGCGAGGTGAAATACATTCTTGCATTACTGACGGCTTCCGGGACGCTACTGTTCCTAGCTCCGTTCGCCGGGGCACACTTCAAGCTGCTCGAACCAGCGTCGGCACTCATCGAGAATAATCTCGGCGATCCGCAGAAACTCGGGGCCTGCGGCGGCACCACCGCCAACTCTGGAATGCCGAGCGGCATCGTTAATAAAGTCCAAGGCGGACAGAAGCTGCACTCAAGGTGCAAGAGACGGTGTATCACCCCGGCCACTACCGCGTCGCACTGGCGCGGACCAAGGAACAGCTCCCTCCGGATCCGCAAGCCGTCACGCGTGACACGGACAAAGGTCCCTGGTCCGTTTCGGCGCCGATCTCAAATCCCCTACTGTCGGGCGTCCTTGCCGACGGCCTATTTGTGCATACCTCAAAGCAGGCTGATCCGTGGGAGACCGACGTCATGATCCCTAATTTCAACTGCGATCGCTGCGTGCTGCAGATCACGCAGTTCATGGCGGAACACGGCTCCAACAAGGACGGCGGCTACTACTACCATCACTGCGCAGATTTGCAGATCGCCGCTGACGCGTCGAAGCCCCTTGACCCAAACTGGACCAAGCGTTAAATACGCCTAATTCACTCTTCCGGTGGGGCATCCGTGCCGCCGCGCCGGGCCGAGGGAGAGTACTTCACTGGGCCAATTTCGCCAGCACCAGCTCGAGTGGCTCTTCGGCCGCGGTGAGCGCCGCTCCGCACGATGCTTTGCGCATCTGCCATAGCCGCTCCGCGATTTCGATATTGGCGGCGGAAGTTGCCGGCCGCTTCAGGTTCCGCTCTGCCGTCTCGATCAAATCCTGTGCGATCAAATCCTGTGCAGGGGCGGCGGGCGAGGGACCGATACATTGACGCAAATCGTCCAGCACCGCCTCCAGCAGCTTCCGGCTACGTGCGGTCTCCTGCTCCGCGCTTAATCCCACCTGACGAGGATTCAGCTCCAGCACTCGTTCGCACTCCTTGAGCCGGTTCTCGGAATCCCAGTCGCCGGGCCGCAGCCGCACGGCCATCTGGAAATCGGCGCGCGCGACGCCGTAGTTGCCTTCCGCGAATTCCGCTTGCCCCATGCCGGCATAGGCCTCTGCGTCTCCCGGCAGCTCGTGCAGCACCATGCGAAAGACGGTCGCGGCCCGGTTGGGCGAACCTGCCGCCAGAAACCACCAGCCCAACTGCTTGCGTGTCGCGGGATCGCCGGGCGCTTCGTCCTCAAGCGGCAGCAGTTCCGCCAGCAGACTTTCTCTGAGGTTTTGGGCCTTGAGGTCTTCGGCCTTGGAGATTTGGCGGCTCAGAAGGCCGGCCAGTTCCAAACGCACCGAGACGGGATTCGATCCGGCATTTTCCTTCCATTCTCCATAGATCGCGCGATGATAATAGAAAGTCGCCTGATTTACGGCGTCCTGTTTGACTAAAACCCGCGCCATCGCCAGATTGCCAGGCCCGGAAAATGAGTTTTCTTCTAGCAGCGTCTCCAGGGCCGCGCGCGCGTCGTTCAGACGGCCCGCCGCGAACAGGGCTTGCCCCAGCGCAAGCTGGTCGTCCGGATTGTCGCGGTCCAGAGACAAAGCGGACCGGAATTGTTCTACAGCTTGCGCGTTTTCCCCTTTCCGCAGCAGCTTTTGGCCGTTGGCGAAAAAGCGCGCGGCTTCCTGCTGGTTCGCGGCGCGCTCGGCTTTCGCCAGAAAGACATCCGCCGATGCCACCACGGCGATCGCGGCCAGCGTCAGACTGAAAGTCCGGGCGAAGGAGGATTTCGAGAACCGACGCTTCATCGAAGAAACGCCCCAAGAAATGCCCCAAGCCGTCATGACAAAGCCATCATGACAAGCCCGTGGATTCGCGCGCCTCCGCGGGCCGGTTGACCCCGAAAGCGCGCAAGACGTCGTCCAGTCTCACCACGCCCAGCAGTTGCCGCACGTCGGCGCGGCTCACCACCGGGAGAGCGTTTCGTCCGCTTGAACCCATGCGCTCCAGCGCGAGGCTCAGGGGGTGGTCCGGATGAACGTGAGGAGGAACCCCGCCGTTCGGCCCGGTAAGCAGTTCCATCGCTTCCGGAGAGCCGGCCGCCACCGGACGCATCGCCTGGTTCACCCGCATACGCCCCGCCTGCGCGCGCGTCTCCGCACTCGGCAAATGTACGCCATCCTGCTGCGCCAGCGCCTCGTAAATCGGCGCACGCTGCAATTTGTAGGAAATCAAGAAGGCGATCAGATTCGAGATCATCAAGGGAACGATGATCGTGTAGTCGCGGGTCATTTCGAAGATCATGATGACCGAGGTGAGCGGGACGCGCACGATCCCGGCGAACGCCGTTCCCATGCCGACCAGCGCATAGGCGCCCGGACCGGCCGTGTAGTCCGGAAAGAGACGATGCGCGACTCCGCCCACGGAGGCGCCGATGGTGGCCCCAATAAACAGGCTCGGGCCGAAAATGCCTCCCGCGTTGCCGGAAGAGTAGGCGACGGCCGTAGCGATAATTTTGAGAATCGCGAGCAGAAAGGCCAGTTTCAGCACCACGTCGCCGTTCAAAATCTTATCGACGTAGTTATAGCCCACGCCCATCACGTCCGGGGCGAAGTATCCGAACAGACCCACGGTCAAGCCGCCCGCCACCGGCTGGAACCACACGCTCCACCGCGGAAATCCCTTGAACATCTGCCTCAGGTGCAGCAGTAGCTTGACGAAAGCCACTGATCCCAGCCCGCCCGCCACGCCTAACACGGCATACGCCGCGAATTCCGCTGGATGAACCAGACGATATGCCGGGACGTGGAACAAGGGATTGTCGCCCAGCACCAGATGCAGCACCATCCAGGAGGTCGCGGAGCTGAGCACCGCCGCCCCCAGCACGGGCGCGTGCAAATCGCCCATGATCTCCTCGAGCGAGAACAGCACGGCGGCGATGGGAGTGTTGAAGGCCGCCGCCAGAGCCGCCGAACAACCCACGGGAACCAGCGCCTTCACCTGCTCCTTGCTCATTCCGGCGTTGCGCGCGATCACCGACGCCAAGCCCGCGCCTATTTGCACCGCCGGTCCTTCGCGCCCCAGCGCGATGCCGCTGGCGAGCGAAGCCGAACAGCAAAAGAACTTGCCGAACACGGTGCGGAAAAGAATTCGCCCGTCGTTGATGAAGAGAGCGAATTTCGTCTGCGGAATTCCGCTGCCGCGGGCGAAGGGGAAAAACCGCCAGAGCAAATAGCCGGTGCCGAGCGACCCGGCGACGGGAACCAGAATTCTCCGCCATCCGCTTCCGCCCGCCGGGTACATGCGTGCGGCCAAGCGTCCGGTAAGGAGGATGAAAGCTACGATCACCAGCCCCACCAGCGCGCCGATCGCTAAGCTCAAGGTCAGCGAGCGTTGAGCCTCGCTTTGTTGAAGAGGTTGGATGGCCTTGCGCAAACGGGCCCCGAGCCGCGTCGCTTCACCCATCTCTTCCGATTATGGCGCGAGCGAGTTGTCCGGGCGCAGTTCGAAAAAGAAGCTCCAGGTATTTTCGTGCTGATCCCGGAAGAGCCCCAGGACGGCTATTCGAGATCCGTGCCTCTATGCGCTTCGCGCGGCTAGGCCGAAGAGCGGCGCGGCGGCGAGCATTCGCCGGTCGTTGGTCCAGACCTCTCGCTCGCCGGCGTCTTGCGCCGAGATCAATTGGATCGCGTCGCCCGCGCGGAGAAACACATTCCCCGGCAGCGAGTGCAGGAGAGATCCTAGACGCCGAATCAAGCGGCTGTCGAGGGGAACGAGGCTCCAAAGCCCATCCGCCAGGTGCCTATGAAAGGCCGATAAAAGCGCACGGTACTGGACAGCCGTGGGGTGCCCCTCGCGCAAATGGCCCCTTGCTCATAAGGCAACGTAGGCGCTTGGCTACAGCTTAGTATCCCAATTGCAGCATTCCTAAAGCGGGGCCTCCGGCCTCATCCAGCAGAGCGTAAAAACACTCCATAATGGAAAATGTCATTTCTGGACGGACCCTGTATGCGATTGGCGCTCGCGGCATTGTTCCTCGCTGGGATTCTCCCCGCTCAGTCGACCATCGACGGAAGAGTGGTTAATAGCGTCACTCGCGGCGGCATTGAAGGCGTCTCCGTCAAGTTCTACACGCAGAAGGGAGTGCGCTACGAGACTGTCACGGCCAGCGACGGCAGCTTCCATATTTCCGGCGTGGAACAGGGGGCATATCTCCATTCCATCGAAAAGGAAGGATTCGAACCGCCTCCGCGCCCTGAGATTCCTGGGCCGGAACCTACGACGCAAGTAAACGGAAAGGATCCAGTTCAGTTCGCGTTCGAAATGACGGCATGGACCACCTTGCGCGGACGCGTAGTGAATGACGACGGCAAGCCCGCGGCCCAAGTCCCGGTGCAAATCCGCGGTCCGGTACCCCCACGAGAGGACAACCAGATCCGCACGGCATCGGACGGCACTTTCCAGTTCAACCGCCTCCCGCCCGGCGAGTACAGGTTAGTCGCGCGACCGAAGCCGGCAGATTCCGCGGCCATTACCGAGCATGCCGAAGGCGTTCGCATGGAGGCAGTCGCGACGTATTACCCCTCCGCGCTCGACTTCGCGCAGGCGCAGCCAATTGCGATCCGCGGGATCGGAGAAGTGAGTGGAATCGAGATCCGCCTTCGCCGCGTTCCTGTTTTCCACGTTCGTGGGACTGTTCTGGATGAGGCAAACAAACCTGCGCCAGGCATCACTGTGAACATCTCGCCCGCCAAGCCGCCACCAGAGAGCCGATTCGTCACAACGCTCGGGCGAACAGACTACTACCTTCCTGCATTCTGGTCGCCGGAGTCGCTCATCGATAAGGTCATCACAGCGAGCGATGGAACGTTCGAGTTTCCATCTGTTCCGGCGGGAGATTGGACGATCGCCGCTAGCTCGGAATGGCAATACGAGGAGGCGACTCATCGCGACATTCAACAGACCGGAGAAGCTCGAACGTTCGTCGCCAAAACGGACATCGACGGGCTCGAAATTCGCCTTTCTAGCAATTTTGAATTCTCCGCTTCAGTAGTTTCGCCCAAGGACGGTCCTTCAGCCGTTCGTTTTTCGATGATTTCTTTATTGGCCGAAAGTGCGCGGCCCGAGCCGGGGGGCTTTGGAGAAATGAAGCCGGATGGGACGATCCGGTTCGAGCGGATGTGGCCCGGCCGTTATTTTGTGGCTCCTGTGATGGGCGGGCTGGCGGATGTCTACGTTGCCGAAGTCCAATTCGGGGGGCGCGACGTTCTGGGCCAAGCGATCGACTTGACGCCCAATCCGCCACCCATGTCCATCGTCTACAAGAGCGGCGGCGGCGTTGTCCGGGCGCAGTTCGAAAAGGATGCTCCAGGGGTTTTCGTGCTGATCCCGGCAGAGCCCCAAGGCGGGTATCCGCGGTCCGTGCGCTGCGATTCAAAAGGGCCCTGCGAATTTCGAGGTCTTCGTCCCGGCGACTACTTCGCCGCGGGCTTCGATCGCGTGGATGGAGTCATGCTCTCCGATCCCGAGTATGTAAGCAATTTGATCCAGTCCGCCACACGTGTTTCAGTGGCGGAAAATGGAAACGAACTGCTGAATCTGCCGATCAACCGCTGGCCTGATCCGTAAGGCGCTCAGTATCCCAATTGCAGCATCCCTTCCGGCTTGCCGTCCACCGAGTCTTTGGTTAGCCACTCGAGTGAAGCTCGGAACAGAAGGAGGTGATTCTTCTCCCACATCGCGTTATGCGAGGAGCAAGCCAGATCCACGAAGACCTTCTTGGGCGATCCCCAATCGGCGTACAATTCGCGGACGCGATCCGGATTCACTTGTTTATCGTGGGCTCCGGAGACCATCAGAACAGGAATCTGTGTGCCGGCCACGGCCGTCATTGTCCAACCCCAGCTTGTGACCTGCGGCGCGCGCCGCACGCCGGTTCCCCACGCCGCTCCCACAGGATCGGATTGAACCATGCTGGACCAAACCGCATCGCTCACCGAGCGCTCGTACTGTCCCGGACAACCCACCTGGCGATCCCAATTGGCGATGAATTCGTCGCGCGATTGTGTGGTCATGGCGGCGCCGTTGGCAGGAACCTGCGCGGGAGGATTGGCGGAAGCGTTGCGATTATACGCCGGCGCGAGCAGCACCAGCTTCTGGACTTTGTCGGGATGCTGCGCGGCGTAGCCTCCCGCGCGCGGCCCGCCCAACGACCATGACAGCAGATTGACCTTATCCACATGGCGCAGCGCACGAATATGATCCACCACCGCGCCGATATCGCTCCAATCGGAGGCCAGGGTGGTCAATTGATGCGGATAACTCGGCTCGCAAACGGCGACAATCAGTTGCGGTACAAACGATGCCTGCTGCATCGCGGACAGATTGCACGGATCGTCCATGGGAGCGGGGCGCGTGGAACGGCCGTAGCCGGTCATGTCCATGGCGAAGACGTCGAAGCCGGCCGAAGCGAGGAACGCCATCCAACTGTAATCGCGATAGGCAACGTCGAAGGCGACTTCGGCGGGTGTTCCCGCGCCGTGGACGAATAGCGCCACCCGGCCGGCCGGAGCATCGCGGAGGGTGCGCGCCAGCACCAATTCCCGCACATAAAGGTGCGCCGACTGGCCGTTCATGACGGGAACGGCCGACCGCGTCAAAACGTAATGATCGATTGACAACAGCCGCTGGGTATCGTCAGCGAACGTTGCCATTGCCGCGCACAGCGTCAACACCGCAAGCTTCATAAATGCTGACTCCTCTCTCCTGACTCTCATCTCCTGTGTTCTAGTTCCTCGGCCCGCCGTACATATGCTTCACATCGCGATTGTTGTCCTGGCAGACATATTCGTACAGCTCGCCATTCGGCTGCCAGCGAATCCACCAACCGCCGGTCCAGGTTGCGCTGTAGGCGCCCGGATCGTCCAGCGTAGCCTCATATTTCAGATCGTCGTAATCGGTGCGCGTGAAGCGTTCGATCAGATGCAGGTTTTCCGTCAGTGGAATCCCCTCGCGCGTAAGCCAAAACTTTTCGTTGAACCCGACCGTATCCACCACCAGCGAATCACCATCCCAGTGTCCGACGGAATGGCCCGCGAAGGAGGGATCGAAATCCTTGGGATGGGGACGGCCATCCATATAGACCACGCGCCAGGTATGCGGACCGCCCACACCGACGATATAAATGCGCTGCTGGTCCGGAAGGTCGAGGAATTCGAATCCGTAAGGCGTATGGAACATGCGCGGGCCGCCGGAAGGTTTGCATCTCACGTGCGGATCGTCCTTCGTGGTGCTCGATTGGCGATATTCGTAAACCGCCCGCGCCCAGGGCAGGAACGGAACGTCGGCGACTTTGAGATTCGTGGGCAGATTCATCGTGGCGTTGTCGAGCCCGCCGGGAGGGTTGGTGGCGAGCGTCGCGCCGGCATTGCCTTCCCACACGCCTTTTTCCCCGGGCAGCGGGCCGAGGTTCACGCGGCCATCGGGCAGATGAGGCGTGGGCCGGGAGGGAGGCCGATTCTTGCCGCGGCCGCCGCCTCGGCCCGCCCCGCCCGCCTGCTGCGCCCACAAAAGTTGCGCCCATAAAACAGTCGCGGCCAGCGCCAGGGCGCAGCCCGCCATCACGCTCCTCGTCATTATCTTTTTCAGGGAATATTGCCTTCGCTCGAGGCCGCTCCCAGACGCTTCCCGGTGTTTGCCATGGTGACCGCGCGCGCGTTGGCTTGGTGCGCTCCGTCCTTTGCCATCGTGCCTTCCACCACCACCACGTCGCCGACTTTCATCGTATTCCGTGTCCAGCCCGCGAGCTGCAATCCGTTGGGCGGTCCCATCTCCAGCGACCAGTTCGCGACGTTGCCCGAATCGTCTTCCACATCGAGATAAAAGTAGACGTGCGGATTCATCCAGTCCACTTTGGTAACGGTGCCCTTGAGCAATACGGGTTTCTTGCTGTCGTACTCGGCCGCAAACGAGTGATGCGCCATCAGGGGCGCGAGAGTGAGCGTCATGCCCAAGCCGATCGCGGCCGCATGCTTATTCATTCACGTTCCTCCCATCGAGGCATTGGTTTCATTATATTCGCGGCGCTGCCGGTAACTCTATCGAGCGGTAGTGTGCTTCTCCTTCTGCACCGCTGCGCGGTACAGATAAGTCGCGCGCTGGCGATCCAGTTCCGCGTTGCGGAGTTCCGCGAAACGGTCCGACGTGAGAGCGCTCAGAAAGTTCACCAGGTCTTCAACCTCGCTTGGGGTAAGCCCCAGAGGCTTCATCTCGGCGTCCAGGAACGGATTTTTCTCCCCTCCCTTGTTGAAAAACTCGACCACGTCCCACAAAGTTTCCAGGCTTCCGTCGTGCATGTACGGCCCGGTCAGAAGCACGTCCCGCAGAAATGACGTCTTAAAGGCGCCGATGTCTTCCCTTTTTCGGGTAACCAGAAAACGACCCAGGTCCGAGTCATCCGTTTCCAGCGCCAGCTTGTCGATCTCGGCCTTGTTGCCACTTGCGGCACCGGCTGCGGCGCGCTTAGCGAGCCTTTCGAAGTCCTGTCCCCGGGCAGCGACTCCGGTGTTGTGGAAGCGGTTGTCGCCAAACAGCAGCAGCGCCGGATCGTACGTGTGACAGCTTCCGCAACGGGCCTTTCCCGTGAACAACGCCCATCCACGCTGCTGGGAGGCATTTAGCGCTTTGTTGTCGCCATGTAGAAAACGGTCGAAAGGCGCTTCGGTGGATAGCCGGGTTCGCTCGAAAGCGGCAACCGCCTTGCCCAAGTCCTCCCAGTTCACGGGCCGGCCGAATACCTGCTGGAACGCGTCAACAAACTCGGGGATTGCGGCCAGCCTCGCCACCACGTCTTTGGGATCCTTCTGCCCCATTTCAATAGGGTTCAGAATCGGCAGCGTAGCCTGTTCCTCGAGGCTCGCGGCCCGCCCGTCCCAGAACATCGACTTGTAAAACATGGCGTTCAGGATGGACGGAGCATTGCGCTTCCCAAGCTGATCGCGGACGCCCCGCGAGGTTTCCGTATGGGTGGTGAAGCCGTTGCGTGGCGAGTGGCAAGTATTGCAGGCCACCGAGTTGTCGGTCGAAATGCGTTTCTCGTCGAAGATCATGTCGCCCAGCTTCGCCTTGGCATCTGTTATCGGGTTGTCTGCCGGAGTGAACGACTTAATCGTGTCGGCGGAGAAAAGAGGGACCGGGGGCGGCGCGCCAGGCGTGGGCGGTTGCGCGGACGCGGAAACGCCTATTGCCAGGAAGATCAGCGTGGGGAGCGAAGGACGGTTCATTCTGCCTCCAATGGTCGCAATTGGCATCGTATCAGAAGACGATCCTCAGCGGAACGCCGCCGGCTGGGCGAAGTTGACCGCTCCCTGGCGGTCGCGGCTCTGTTACCGATGTCCTAGGCGGGCCTATGCGCCTTGAGGAAGGAATGAATCTGGCGCACCGCCAGAGGAATTCGCTCCTTAGGTTCTTTCCAAGGGAAGATGCTTACTTCGGCCTTTGGCGCGAGCATCGCGCATTCCATGGCGACGGCAAGCGGGTGCGCGGGAACGTCGTCCGGCAGGACCAGGACCGGGGTCTAGCAGTTTCGCACAAAATCGCGCGTGACGGTGAAGACGAAATCGGGATTGGTTTCGAACATCTTGGTCACGAATTGGTTGGTCGTCTCGATCTTGATCTCGGGCCGCTTGGCGATCAGCATCCCACCCCAGCTCTTCCAAATGTGCCCTGGTAGTTGGGATCGCGCATCTCCGGACGCCAGCCCACGGGTTGTGCCAGCACCGCAGCGGCAACACGGTTGGGCGCGCGCTTCAAAAGACTCCAGGTCCCGTGGACTGGAATTCGCGGGCGACGGCCCCCTTCTCGTGAGTATCAGCCCCGCAAGTCATGATGCGCGTCACGGGCTCAGAACGGAGGCAGATGAAGGCAGAATGAACCAGAATGAAACAGAATGAAGGTTGTCGCGGGCAGTTCACTTCGTTGCGGAGCCCCCTCCAAAAAAAGTTCATCATAGTACTTGACAACGTAGCACGCATATTTTATATTGTTATTAGCAGTAGATATTTAGAAGGAGAAACAACATGGAGCTTATCAAGTATACGCCTTTCACAGACTTTGAGACTTTTCCTGGCCTACGTGCCTTTGAGCATTCGATGGACCGGCTGTTTTCGGAGCCCAACGGCGCCGGCCGTCCGTGGATGCCTGGGGTGGACATCTGGGAAAACGAGGGCGAGCTGGTCGTGAAGGCTGACGTCCCCGATGTGAAGTTCGAGGATATTCATGTGGATCTGGAAAACGGCACTCTGACCCTCCGCGGCGAGCGGAAGTTCGAGAAAGCCGCAGGAACAGAAGAGAAAGCCAAGGGCGGTTACCACCGGGTCGAGCGGCTTTATGGGGCTTTCGAGCGGTCGTTTACCTTACCGGAAACGGTGGACTCCGAGCACGTTAAAGCCGATTACAAAAACGGGGTGCTGACGGTGACCCTGCCGAAGAAGGAGAGCGCGAAGCCTCGTAAAATCAACGTCGAGGTCAGCCGCAACTGAGTTGGCTTTGTTTATTCGGGAGGCGGGAGAGGCGCGGAACAAGCGCCCGCCCCGCCTCGTCTTTTCATGCGAAAATTGAAGCGGGAATATGAATTCGGTTAAAACAGTATTGCTTCTGGGGCTGCTGAGCGGCGTGGTACTGTTCGCCGGCGAGGCGCTCGGGGGCCGGACTGGTCTTGAGTATGGTCTGATCATCGCGGTCGCGATGAACTTTTTCAGCTACTTCTTTTCCGAGCGGCTCTCCCTCATGATGTATCGGGCGCGGCCGGTCACTCCTCAGGAGAATCCGGAGGTTTACGCGCGCGTCTATCCGCTGGTCCAGGGATTGACGCAGCGGATGGGACTCCCAATGCCGAGATTGTGGTTGATCCCGGAGGCGCAGCCGAACGCGTTCGCCACGGGCCGAAATCCGCATCACGCCTCGGTCGCGTTCACGGAAGGAATCCTCAGCCTGATGACCGATCGCGAATTGGAGGGGGTGGTGGCTCACGAATTGGGCCACGTGCTGCACCGCGACATTTTAATCAGCTCGGTGGCCGCGACTTTGGCCGCGGCGATTACTTTTTTGGCTCGCATGGCAGGCTGGGCGGCGATGTTCGGTGGGTACGAAAGAGACCGGGAGGACGATCGGGGCGGCGGCAGTGCCTTGGGTGGGATACTGATGATCATTTTGGCGCCGATCGCCGCGATGTTGATTCAGATGGCTATCTCGCGCTCGCGAGAATACAGCGCGGATCAGGCTTCAGCCAAATACACGGGATCGCCGGATGCTTTAATCAGCGCGCTCGGGAAACTGGAGCGCGGAGTGGAGCGCATTCCCATGGATGATGCCACTCCCGCTACGGCGCACATGTTCATTCTAAATCCGTTCAGCGGCGGAGGCTTGATGCGGCTGTTCTCAACGCATCCTTCTACCGAAGAGCGCATCGCGCGGCTGCAGGCTATGCATGGCGACGCTTTGCGAAGAATGCCGCGAGTGCACTAAAGCTAAACCAAACAATTACTGGGCTCGCAGGATTTCCGCTGGCCGGATATGAGCGACGCGCATGGCAGCCGCGCACGCGGCGGCTCCGGAGGCGAATGCAAGCGCGAGGGCTGCTGAAACGAATGACGCCTCGCCAGAGGCGCCCACTCCCTGAATAGAACCGCGCAATAGTTCCGTTCCCCAGATCGCGGGCACAATGCCTGCCGCGGCGCCAAACGCTCCGGCCAAAACCCCTTGGAGCGCGAAGCGCGCGATCACACCGCGCGGGTCCGCGCCCACCGCAATCCGTATGGCGATCTCTTTTCTGCGCCGCACCACTTCATAAGCCTGCGCGGCGAAAATCCCGGCCAACGCCAGGATGAGGCTGAGCGCGCTCACTGCGGCGGTCGCTTCCGCCGCGGCCCGGATCTGCTGCGTTCCGCTTTCTACGTGGTCCTGCATGGTTTGAACGCCGTAAACGGGAACCTCCTTAACCACTCGCGCGACAATCTGCCGCAGCCCGCCGGTGAACTGCAGGGGATCGCCCCGCGTGCGAACGTGCAGATTCACGCCGCCCACCGTACCGGATTGCAGCAAAGGAAGGAACAGGCAAGGCGTTGCGGCTTCAGAAACCACCAAAGGCCGATGCCGGGCGTCTCGCACCACGCCCACCACTTCCCGGTCCACCGGCTCGCCACGGATCCATAGATGACGTCCTAAAGGGTTCTCGCCCGGCCACAGCCGCGCGGCCGCGGATTCGTTTAAAACAGCCACCGGTTGGGACGACCGGTCATCGGCGGCGAGAATCGCGCGGCCACTCAGCACCGGAATGCGCAGCAAATCGAAGTAGCCGTCCGAAACGCGATTGAACGCAAGCGGCTTCCAAGGGCCTTCGCCTGATTCGGAGTCCGGGCGGACGACAAGCGTGGTTCGCATGACGGTGGGGATAACATCCGACGCCGCGGCGGCTTGCGGCTGTTGCTCGCGAATTTCGCTCAAGATCGACCGCACGATTCGATCCGCGTCGGCGCGCGGCACGTTGGCGCTATAGAGATCGAGGGACGCGAGCAGAATGCCGCTTGCGTCGAAACCGAGCGATGCATGATCCAGATGGCGCATCGTCTGCGCGAGCAGCGAGGCGCATACTAATACGGCCATCGCGCAAGCTACCTGCGCGGCTGTGAAGACCCGGCGCCATGCAACCCTGCGGCGGGACGCTACCCGGCGGGGGCGGAACGGCAACAGCCCGAGCAAGGACAAGCCGAAGCAAGTAACGCAGACGGCCAGCACGGCGATTCCCAAAGCGCGCGCATCCGGGCTCAGGTCCAATGAGAGCTGGGACCCGCCCATCACTGGAATTCCTCTCATCCAGACGGAGATCGCAAACGCGATGGGCAACGAGAGCGCGCAACTGCAGGCGGCCAGGATGGAACTTTCGATGGCGAACTGCTGGAACAATCTTCCCGGGGTTGCACCAAGCGCGCGCCGCGCGTCGATTTCGCGCCGTCGCGCCTCCATGCGAGCCAGAAGCAACGTCGCCAGATTGACCCACGCAACGGCCACGGCTACCACGGTGACGGCAATCAAGATCCACAAGAAGTGCACTGTGGCGTCACGATAGGCGGGGAAGAAGCGCGCTTCCAGAGCCGGAAATGCCACGAAGTGCAAGTCCGCGCTCGAGGCAACGCGAGCGGCGAGCATATCCAGTCGAGCTTGCAATTGCGAAATGCTCACGCCCGGACCAAGCCGCGCCAGAATCATGAACATCTGCATCTCGCGGCGATTCTCGTAGTCCAGAGTCCCGAAATTGGGCTGCATTCGGTTAATTTGGCGCAGGGGCAGCCAGAATGCCGGATCGGGGTACCAGTCGAGCAGCATTCCGCGATAGTCTTTCGGCATGACTCCGACGATGGTGAACGGGACGCGATCGAGCCAGACCACGCGACCTAGAATCGAGGGGCTGCGGCCGTAACGGTTTTCCCACACGGTGTAACTCGCGAGCGCCACGGGCGGGGCGCCGGGCCGGTCGTCATCAGGCGTGAGGGCGCGCCCCAGCGCGGGCATAACTCCGGCAGCGCGAAAATAATCGCCCGTCACCCATTCGCCGTTCATTTGTTCGGCCGCTTCGCCGGTCCTGACATTCAGAGACGAGCGCAGATACGCCGCGGAGGAATCGAGCGCATCGTGAAGAAGTCCGATATCCCGGAAATCGGCGTAAGAGTTCGAAAGGTATCGCTCCTGCGATCGCGAGAAGGTGTACACAGCGGCGATGCGGGCGGGATCTTTGATGCCGGTGGAGCGGAACAGAACCGCATCGACGAGCGTAAGGACGGCCCCCGTGCAGCCGATAGCCAGCGCAAGCGGGACCACGGCCGCGGAGGAAAAGCCAGGGTTGGATCGCAGGAGCCGCGCCGCAAACCGCGCATCGCGCCAGATGGATTCCATCTGCCGGATTTTATCAAGAGCGCACAGCGCGGCATAGCCTCAGCCAAATCATGGAGGGCGGGCTTGAGCCCGCGCGAGGCTTCAGCCTCGCTTGCCGAAGAGCGGCGCTAAAGCGCCGCGCGGACTAAAGTCCACCCTCCGAAGTCGTTGTGCGCGAGTTTCTGCAAAGACCGAATCCTTTCGCGCCTTCGCGGTAAATACAATTAGAGCGAATGACGGAAGCGGAATTCCGCGAGGCGTTTCATCGGAATAAAGACGTGCTGTTTCGTTTTGCCTATCGGATGACGGGATCCCAGGCGGCGGCGGAGGATGTGGTCCAGGATTGCTTCACGGCTCTCTGGCGGAAACCGGAGGCTTATGAACCGGGACGCGGCGCACTCCGCGCGTTCTTATTGGGAATAGCTCGAAACCGGGTGCTGAAGCTTTGGCGCGACGACCGCCCTCAGGAGGAACTGGACGACGATTCCGCCATTTGCGAGGCCATCGATTTGGCGGAAGCGGAGAGAGGAGAGATTGTTTCGGCAGCGATTGCAAAACTCCCGCCGCTGCAACGCGAGGTGGTGGTGCTGGCCGAATACGAGGAAATGTCTTTAGAGCAAATCGCGGATGCTACCGGCGCCGAGCTGGCGGCCGTGAAATCGCGGTTGCATCGCGCGAGGCAAAATCTGCGGCGGATGCTCGCTGGTTTGCTCAAATCGAAGGGGCTCGAATCGAAAGGAATCACGAATGGAAAACGATGACCGTGGGCTCCGCGATCTTCTGAAGGAATGGAAGGCGCCGGCGACGCCGCCCGCGCTGGAACGGCATGTGCTGGCGCTCACGGGCGGACGGACAAGATGGTGGTTGTACCTATGGCGCGGCTCGATTCGCGTGCCGGTGCCGCTGGTTTGTTGCCTCGCTTCGGTGATGGTCGCGCTGATGGTCTTCGCGGGCGTCGAATTCACGCGCCGTCCGGTCCCGGTTTCTCCCTGCGTGGCTGCGAAGACCGCGCCGGCGGAGAAACCGGGCAAGTCCTTCGTCTGTCGCTTGACCCAAGCTTGCGCCTAAGAAGTTCCCACCGCCCACCCTGGTGGCGCGGTTTGTAAATAACAATTCCAAACACAAGGAGAATATTTATGCGATGGATTTCCGTCTTTGCACTAGGATTCTGCGCCGCGCGCGGTCTTCTGGCCGGCCCGCCTGTTCCACGGCCGGCCCAGGAGATCGCGATAGAAACGCCGCAGGGGAAGCTCTCCGCGCCGCGCGCTTTCCGGGGAAAAGTGGTGCTGATGCAATTTCTGTACACCACATGCACCCATTGCCAAGCAACCGCGCGAATGTTAAGCGGCCTCGAGCGGGAGTTTGGCCCGCGCGGATTCCAGGTCGTCGGCATCGCGTTCAATGAGGAAGCGCAGAATAACCCGGAGGCGATTCACGGTTTCGTGGCCGCCAATCAAGTGAACTTTCCAGTGGGCGCTGCCTCTCGCGAAGCCGTTTTGAAATACCTGGGGATCTCCTTGATCGAACGCTTTGTGGTCCCCCAGATTGTGATCGTGGACCGCGGGGGCGTGATTAGAGCGCAGAGCGATTTCATGGGAACAAGCGAGCTTCAGGACGAAGCCTACTTGCGCCGCTTCATCGGTGGGCTGCTGGAAAGCACCACGGCTTCCCGCAAGCCTTAGCCGGCTACCTAGCTTCTATGCCGGGGGTTAGGGAGCCGTCGTCCCCCCCGGCCCTCACTGCGCGACGCCGGTCACTAAACTTCACCCCGATCAACTATTAGGCTTGACAACCGCTAGATAATAGTTGCATACTGCAATTATTGCATCGACTGAATGATTGTTAAGCCGGAGACGCAGAAACTCGAAACTTCGCCCGAACTGGAACGCCAGCTCCGGGAGCTGGAAGCGTGCTTCGACAGGTTCCACCGCATCATGATGCGAAGCATGGCTCCTCCGGCCACCGACGTAGAGCTCTCTCCGCAAGACGCACGGGCGCTTGTGACACTGGCTGATCGCGGACCTCTCACCATGACCGATTTGTCAGAGATGCTCGGAGTACCTCTCAGTACTGCGACGCGTATCGTCGAACGCCTGATTGATAAGGGTTTGGCGATTCGTTCCCGCATTGAAGATGACCGCCGCGTGGTGCGCGTCGACCTCAGTGCCGAAGGAAACAGGCTCCACCAGATCTTCTTGGAACACAGACGCGCGGCAGGCCGGGCCATGCTCGCCCCCTTGACCCATGGCGAACGGGAAATCTTCATCGAGTTGATGACGAAAATCACCCAACCGCGCTCCCAGGACTAAACCGATATGGCCGCTCTCCCAGACCCTCATTTCGCCCAATACTTGCACGAAAAAAGTGTTGCATCTGGCAACCATCTTGGGCTGACCACAGAGCGCTGGATAGAAACGCTGTACGCCAGCCATCGTGATTTCATCTTCCGGGTGGCTCTGAGCGTCACTCGCAACGCCAACGACGCCGAGGATGTCGTCCAGAATGTGTTTCTCCGAATGATACGGAACGACACCGGACCGGCTGTAGGAAGCTGTCCTGTCGCGTACTTGAGACGCGCCGCGGTCCATAGCGCGATTGATCTTATTCGCAAGCGCACTCAAAGGGCAGAGACAGACCTTCCGCCCGATTTCCCCGCTGCGGAACAGAAACTAGCGGAGCAGCGCCACGTTCGACAGGTGCTCGATAAGCTCCCACCCAAGTACGCCACGTTGTTCGAAATGCACTGCCGAGGCTACTTGTACCTGGAGTTGGCCGAGCGCTTCGCTATGCAAGTTGGCACCGTCAAAAGCCGTCTGCATCGAATCCGGGCCGTGCTACAAAAAGAGTTGGAGGCGACCTGACAGAACAAGCACGATCTAGAGGTGTGGCCAAAGATCCTTGTTTGTGCGTGTTCCCACGCCTATGAATCCGAAAGCGCCCCGCACACAAAAGAAGCGTCCACCCGGGGGGAGCCTCTTCCTGCTGCTTAAGCCCTACCGGCCGCTGATCGCCACCTTGGTGGTATTGACCATCGCAGGCAACTCGCTGAACCTGGTGGTTCCGAAGATCATCGCGCACGCCATTGACGATTACACCCAGCAGACCTTTGTCGTCTCCACCACGGTGCTCCAGTTCTTCGTGGTGGCCTTCTTCGTGTTGGCTCTGACGTACCTGCAAAGCATCGCGCAAACTTACGCTTCCGAACGTGTGGCCAAGGACCTGCGCGCTCGGCTGGCGTCCAAAATTGCGCTGCAGTCTTACAGCTTCGTCGAAAAGCTCACGCCCGCCAAACTTTTGACCAACCTCACGTCGGATGTGGACGGAGTCAAGCTATTCGTCTCGCAGGCCGTCGCCGCTATCATTTCCTCGCTGTTCCTGATCGCCGGCGCGAGCATTCTTTTGCTAACCATCAATTGGCGGCTGGGCTTGAGTGTTCTGGGAGTCGTCCCTATCGTGGGCGGCACCTTCTACTTCGCTCTCAAGAAGGTGCGCGTGTTGTTCAAGCGGGGTCAGGAGGCGATTGACTGGCTGAACCGAGTCATCAACGAAAGCATTCTCGGGGCCACGCTGATCCGCATTCTCAATTCGGAAGCGGTTGAATATCGGAAATTCAAGGCTGCGAATACGGAGTCCAAGGAGGTTGGACTCAGCATCCTTCGCATTATGTCCGGCATGATCCCGGCCATTACGCTGGCCGTTAACCTGGCGACCATCATCATCGTCGTGCTGGGGGGGAGATTCGTGATCTTCGGCAGCATGACTCTCGGCGATTTCACCGCGTTCAACTCGTATCTCGCCATTCTCATTTTCCCGATCATTCTGCTGGGATTCATGAGCAATGTGATGGCGCAGGCGGGCGCGTCCTACATGCGGCTGAGCGCTGTTCTGATGGCTCCCGACGAAAACAAAACTGGAACCCTCGACCGTCCGCTGCGTGGCGATGTCGCGATGGACAACGTCTCGCTTTCTTTTGGCGACAAACAAGCGCTTAAGAACGTGTCGTTCCAGACCCGAGCCCGAACCACCACCGCTATCATCGGGCCCACGGCCGCCGGCAAAACCCAGATGCTGTACGTGCTGATCGGCCTGCTTCAGCCCACCTCGGGCAAGGTGACCTTTGATGGTGAGCCGCTCGACGCTTACGACAAGGAAGCTCTGCACCGGCAGGTCGGCTTCGTATTTCAGGACAGCATCTTGTTCAACCTGACGCTGCGCGAGAACATCGCCTTCAGCGCGGACATTCCGGATGAGGATCTGCAACGAGCCATCTCCGCCGCGGAACTGCACGATTTTATCGGCACGCTACCGCAGGGCTTAGATACCGTCGTCTCCGAGCGTGGCAGCAGCCTCTCCGGCGGGCAAAAGCAGCGTGTTATGCTGGCCCGCGCGCTCGCTCTCAACCCCAAGGTGTTGTTGCTCGACGATTTCACCGCGCGCGTGGATGCCACTACCGAACGAGCCATTCTTTCGAACATCCAGGAAAAATACCCGGGCATCACGCTCATCTCCGTCACCCAGAAGATCACTTCGGTCGAAAATTATGATCAGATTATTCTTTTGATGGAAGGAGAGGTCCTGGCCAAGGGAACCCACCGGCAGTTGCTCGAAACTTCGCCGGAATACGTCCAGATCTACGATTCGCAGCGGAGCACTCAATTCTATGAAGTACAAGCTTGAGAGCGCGAAGCCTTTTGGCAAAACCTCGCTGCGAGCGGGCGCCAAGCGCTTCGTTCCATTCATAGCAGAAGAACGGGGCCGCATTGCCGTGGCTCTTGGTGCCATGGCGGTGAGTGCCGCCGCCAGTCTTGTGGCTCCGGTGATTATCGGACATGCCATCGACACGTATGTGCGCTTAAAGGACACGAGCGGATTGCTTCTTTCCGCGGGTCTGCTGCTGGCTGTGTATCTTTCGGGAATCGTAGCCAGCTACACGCAGATCCGGACTATGGGTGGCGTCGGGCGCCGGGTACTTTTCGGCTTACGCAACGCGCTGTTTGCGAAACTTCAAGATCTGCCGCTCGCTTTCTTTACGGAGAACAAAGCGGGCGACCTAATCTCTCGCGTAAATAACGATACCGATAAGCTGAACCAATTCGTAGCGCAGGCCCTGATGCAATTCGTGTCGAGCATTTTCCTGATGACTGGCGCGGCTGTGTTCGTACTCTCGCTCAATCTTCGAATGGGAGTCGCGGCGATGCTGCCCGCCCTCGGCGTGGTGGTGGTTACTAAAGCTTCCTCCGCATGGGTCAAACGCAAGAATCTCAAGAGCCTTCAAAGTTTGGGCGGTCTGAGTTCGGAAGTTCAGGAAAGCCTGCATAACTTCAAGGTCATCGTCGCCTTCAACCGAATGGACTACTTCCAGCGGAAGTTCAAAACCTCCAATGAAAACAACTACGCCGCTTCGGTCTCAGCCGGGTTTGCGAACAGCATATTCATGCCGTTGTATGGGTTCTCGCACCACCTGGCACAGTTGCTGGTGATCACATATGGCATTGTCCTCATCGAATCCGGTCAACTAACGGCTGGGCTGCTGATTGGGTACCTGCTGTATGTCAACAGCTTTTACATGCCGATGCGGCAGCTTGCCACGGTCTGGTCCTCGTTTCAGCTTGCTCTGGCCGCGATGGAGCGCATCTCGGAGGTGCTGGCGTTCGAGTCCGATATGCCCGTGATCCCTGCAGGCGTGGCGGATTCAAACGCCGTGCTCGAATTCCGTAAGGTGCACTTTCGATATCCCGGCGGCCAAGAGGTTCTCCGCGACGTTAGCCTGGAATTGGAAAAAGGCAAAGCCTACGCGCTAGTCGGCCCGACGGGCGGCGGTAAGACCACCACGGCGTCTCTGATGGCCCGCTTGTACGATACGACACAGGGCTCGGTCTTTTTGGACGGGCGGGATATTCGATCCGTGCCGCTCGAAGAGCGCGCCCGCAAAGTGGGCTTCATTCCCCAAGAGCCGTTCCTGTTTAGCGGCACGGTCGGCGAGAACATCGCGTATGGCAACGAGAATTATGCGGATTACTCGCCACAGCAGTTAGCCGCCGATTTGGAAAAATCGGATCTTTCGAGCCTGCTTTCCCGATTTCCCGAGGGGCTCGATACCAAAATCGCGAGCAGCGGAAACAGCATCAGCCTGGGCCAGAAGCAACTCATCGCGTTCATGCGCGCGACTCTGCGGAAGCCGGAGCTGCTGATTCTCGATGAAGCCACCGCCAACATCGACACCGTCACCGAGCAATTGCTCGAAAAGATCCTGGACAAGCTGCCGCCCGAATCCACCAAGGTAATTATTGCCCACCGCTTGAATACGATCGACAATGTGGATCAGATCTTTTTTGTGAACTCGGGAGAAGTCACGTTGGCGGGTTCGATGGAGCACGCCGTGGATCTGCTGCTGCATGAGCGCAGAAGCAGTTGACCGTGGGCGCAGGCGCGACGCCGCTTATGCGCGCCGCGAAAAACGGCGATGCATCCACGATCGAGCTTGCTGATTCAGCACGGCGCCGACGTCTCCCTGGTCCAGCAGAACGGGATCACCGCTCTGATGTTCGCCGCCGGTCTGGGCCGCGGAGTAGGCACGTTCGCCAAGGATTACGCCACCGACGCGCAAATGCTTGAGGGCGCCAAAGTCCTGGTGGCGCATGGCGCCGACGTGAACGCAGTAAGTGACGCGGGACAAACGCTATGCACTTCGCTGCTCAAGCCGCCGACGTGAATCTCCCTCAACCCTCCGATGATATGGTCCGCTTTCTCGCCGCGCACGGCGCCTGGCTCTATCTTGCGGACGTACAAGGCCGCACGCCCATCGAGATGGCCTAAGGAAAAGGTCTCCGTGGCCGCGCCGGTGGTCCCATGGCTCCCCGCGAAAGCACCATCCGCCTGCTACACGAGCTTCAGGCCCAGTGACCCAGCCCGTAATCCGTCCGTAGCGAACCCGCTAACCGGCCCAACAGCGGGAGGGAAAACTTTATCCCAGCCCGGCGTTTCGACAAGGAAACTGTTTTCGGCGGCGACCCGGCACTTCAAATGAGACGGACCTGCGCTCCTTACTTTCAGGCGAAATCGGAGTCATTGAGAAAGGCAGCGCGCGCCTTGAGCGTCGATTCGAGTTCGTTCAACGCGCCCGCCAGTATCCGGGTGGCCGCGGCCGCGCGCCAGATGCCATAGGCGGCAACCCAGAACGAATTGTTCTGCCACTCGCTTTGAAATCGCGACATCTGGGCTGCTATTACCGCGAACGATCCTTGCCCTGTGCCGTTTGCGATTTGATACACCGAACCGGCAAAGCGCGAGCGATGGGCGGCGAATTTCTCGTCGCGTGCAAGAACCAGCGTTACCTCCACGGCGGCGCGCAGCCAATCGTCTTGCCGCGTGTAGAACTGGTCCACGCGGTGGAAGAACTTTTGTTGGACGATGAGGACGTAGAGTTCATGCTCGGAGGAAGCCCGGGCCAACTGCATCGCCTCATTGAATCTCTTCTTGGCTGACTGTACGGCCAAGCGCGAAAAAAGGATCTCGCCTTCTTCGTAGCGGAGCCACGCTCTGGTTGCATCGGTCCCGGACATGGCGTAGAGCGCGTCAAAGAACGTGATCAGTTGATCGTCGGCACAAGCGTCAAGCGCTGGAGCCATCGCCTTTAGGGGCACGCACACTCCGCAAGCTGGAATTTGCGCTTCCGGCTGCTCCTGAAGACGTAGTTCAGCTCCGTATCTGGCCGCTTCGTGCAGCTCACCAGCGGCCTCCTCGAATTTGCCGAGCCGTATATGAACCCGCGCAAGCACCACAAGGTATGCAAACGTTGCCTGGCGCGAGGGTTTGCTGGCATGGTCGGGTCGAGGAACAACAGCCAGCGCCTTACGATAGAGGCGCTCGCTCCGTCTCCAGTCCTCTAGCTTTTCGAAGATAGCGCCGACTAGCGTAGGCGCCTTAGCTCGAAAGGGATCGTATTCACGCCACTCGCTCATTTTCTCGGGTGTTATGGTCTCTGAAAGAGCAGCGCTATTCCGAATCTGAACGTTTCCACTAGAGAGCAACGGATCTGATTGGGGGAAATGAGCGAGCACCCATCCTGCCACCATGCCCGCGAGCGGATCGATCGCGCCCGTCGGAACCAATGCGGCCACCCGAAAGAGGCCGAGGCACGCGATGGCCGCTTTCCTGAGTGCTCCGTGTTCAGCGTAGGCGTAGGCGAGACGCCCGTAGAGCCGCGCTTTTGCCTCAGGGGTTTGGGTGCGCCGTTCTGACCGGAGTCGGGAGAGCGCGATGTTCGTGGCTTTCTCATAGCGGCCCAGAAGAATCAGAGAATCGCACAAGCGCTCGCAAACGAATTGGTGCAGGAACTCACCGCCGAGTTCGGCGTGGAGGATCTGCTCATAGCGCTCCGCGCTCTCGGCTGGGATGCCTTCGGACCAGTAGATGTCCGCAATCAAAAGAACGCCGTGAGCGATGGCCGCCGATGACAACCCCAGGGCGTCGGCTTTGGCAAGCAGAGTTTCCATGCGCTCCCGCGCCAGCCGATACTCCAACCGCTCATGGAGGATCGTCGCCGCCGCATGCTCACATGCGAAATAGGCCTCGCCACGACCGGCTGCCAGATAAAGAGCGGCGTGTGCCTCAACTCGGCCCATCCTCGCATCGGCGTCGCAGGAATTAAAGGCGTATTTGGAATACAGCGTTACAAGCGCGTGAACCGAAACTGGAAGCGGTTCGTCCTCGGGCAGCAGGAGGATGGCTTCTTTCAGGAGCTCGACATCGGGCCGGGTTGCGAATTGGGACGAGAAATCGAAAAAATGAAGCGTGTTGACGACAAAAGAGGGGTCCTTCGTTGATACGGCGATGCGCAGGGCCCTTTGCAGCGGGCTAAAAACCCGGTAGCGCTGGTCCAGCCGTAGTTTCTGGTCATCTTTAAGGTTTCTGAGTTTTAGGAGCGCGATGCAGAGATGAGACATGGCCCACGCATATCGGAATCCCCGCCCGATGGGCGCCTTGGCTTGGACGCGCATTCGCCGGATCAGACTATAGGCTTTGAGCCGGTCGAGGGGCCCCGGGTCTTGCAACCGCAGATAGAGTTCCGCCTGAAGCAGTGACCAGCGGGAAAACTGATCCGCGATCCGCGCGTGGGTATGCTCGCTGTTTAAGAGCAGGAAAAGCGGTTCGGCCATACGCAAGGGAACCGACTCCATCAGGGAGGGATACGCAAACACAAATCGCGTGGCGGCCTCCTCGTGTCTCTCGGCGGCGAGAAGCGTCAAGATCGCCGATTGGAAGTCCCAGAAATTGATGGTCCCGTCCGCCACGGCCCGTTGGAAGACGTGACGAGCTGCCGCGGTCAAGACGAGTTGCTTTTCAGGGCTCAACAGCAAAGAACCTGCGATCTGCTGCAGCAGTGCTGGCACGGAATAGCGATTCGCGCCCTGTTCATCAAGCAGTGAGGATTTTAGGTACCTCCAGTCAGCAAGCGAAATCTGAAGTCGTGGTTGCAACGCAGCGAGTCGTAGAGCCAGAGCCTCCGTGAAAGGAAAGCGGATCACTGCAAGCCTAGAGAGCCACGTGCGCTGTTCTTGGGTTCGCAAGAGGCCGAAAAAGATGCGGCCCGAGAGGTCGGCCAAGAAATGCTCCGCCGAGGCGATCGAGGGGATGCGCTCGCTCAATGCAAGAATATCCGTTGCCGTAGGTGTTGGGGGCAGATCCTTGACGGCCGCACGCAACATCACCGGATGGCCGTCTACTTGGATCGAAAGGCCAGCGAACTGGGCAATAGCCAGCGAGTCCGTTAGGTAGAGCCCCAGCTTTGGGGCGAAGAAGACCGCTTCTTTCGGGCTGAGCCCCCCGATTGGAATTTCACGGAAACCCGCCGCGGCCGCCGCAGGGATTTTGCGCTCACTGACCAAGATGAGCCTACATTTCGACCATGCTTGGCATACAAGCGCGCGAAGAAGGTCAAACGGTTGCGCATCGGCGCTCTTGTGGCAGTCGTCTAGGACCAGCCAGGCCTCGCCAACGACAAATTGGTTCAAGCGTTCAAAGATCTGGGGCGGCGGGAGCCCGGCCTTCTCCAGATCATCTTTGAGCTGCCGTTTCCCAGTCCGCGACCCTGCCCAAATCGTCAATTGTTTCGTCAACCGGTCGAGGTCGCCCGCATCGCCTGAGAAGGTGAACCAGAAGTAGTCGTTGGTCCGATCCGCGTGATCGATAAGGGCGGAGATGAGTTGGGACTTGCCGATTTTCGAGAGACCGTAGAACAGCACGAAGCTCTCTCCTTTCAATCTCTCGGAGAGTTGCCCCAGGAGTTCCTGGCGCTTGACAGCGTCAGAAGCTTGCGAAGGCTTCACCTGCAAGACCGTGCGCGGCGGCACGGCCACTTGCGCAGCGCCCATTGATCAATGTCGGTGGCTTCGGGCAAAGCCGACTCGTCTCGGATGGCGCCCTTGAGCCGCTCCAAGGCCATTTCGGCTTCCTCCGGGCTCAGGTCGCCTGATTCGAGCAGCCGCTCCCGCGTGGCTTCTTGAAGCGTCGCGCCCAATCGGGACTCAAACCTCAGAGCGCCGATGAAATCGTCGAGCACCGTGGCGATTTCCGTTCCCACGCGCAACAGATTGCGCTGGAGCACCGCCGGCTCAAGTCCGGCGCTTGCCGAAAGGGCGGCGATGATGTCGTCTTGTTCGGTCAGCGGATTACTATCGTCGTCCTGGGACGGCAAGAAGCAGACATTCGCTCCGCACCACTCCCGGAGCTTGGTGACGGGGATCCCCCGATTCTGAGAAGACGCTTCGTCCGCCCAAAGGAGGATGAGAAGTTTGCCTCGGCTGTCCCTCGCGTGGCTGGATTCATCGCGGAGTTGCACGAGGTCATCGCCAAGCTCCCCATCGACGGCAAGGACTAGTTCCAGCGTCCGGCTCTGCGTGGAGTTAGGACTCCGAAACCGTCGAAAGAGCGAGAAGAAGCGCGCCAGAACTCCTTCGCGGTGCAGAAGATTCAGCGTCCAGTTCCCTGCGCCTTCCCGCCTGGTTTTGATCTGCCAATACCGCTCAACCCAGGTTTCCCCCACTCTTAAAAAGGCGTCGAGATCCTCGACGGCTTCAATACGGCACGAAACAAAATCTTCCTTGCCTGCCGCGAAGCCCGCCAAAAGATAGGCGATGTACTCCGTTTGAAACTGAAAGCCTTTGAGGGCCCGTCGGCCTCCATCGTGGCTGGGTGAAAGCGTGAAGGCGGACGGATGAAGCAACTCTGGCGGGCGCGTTGCGGCCATCTTCGCTAAATGTCTCGAACCCGCAATGTGTGAGCGCAGGCTCAGGACAGAATCTGCAGAGGTCCAGTTGAGAGATTAGCACCAACGGGCGAAGATCTAAACCTCCCGAAAGGGGCGGTCCCTGGTAATTTCCCTGGATGCCGCATTCAAGGCAACGTCTGCCCTTCTACCTAATCTCGTCCTCTTCCTTGCGGCGGTCTCGGGGATTTTGCCCGACTTGTTCGCCGTCTGCCGCGCCATCGCCGGGCCGGTTTCCACCGGGACTGGAACGCTTGGGACAGCGGCCATGTTAGCGAATTTGCCTATCGGTCCACCGGGCCGGTAACGGCCGAACGATCCCGCGTCCTCAGTCTCGGTTTCGGTGCGGCCGAGAGTTTCGTACTTCCCGGCATCAGCGGCGGCTTTTGTTTCGAGTGGCCGGAGGGGTCGCTGGGCCTCGAAACGTGGAGATTGTTGATTACCATTGAGGAGGGAGGGACATCATGGCAGTGCCCATCATACATCCGGGCCAACACCTGGCCCAGGAGCTAAAAGAGCTCGGCATGAGCGCGGCCGAGCTATCGAGCAAGCTACACGTGCCAACCAACCGAATCACTGGAATTCTGAATGGCCAGCGGGCCATCACGGGCGATACGGCCCTCCGTTTGGCGCATTTCTTCGGGACGACCCCGGCATTTTGGCTTAACGTACAGAGCCTCTACGAAATTCGTGTTGCTGAGAAAAAGGCCGGTAAATCAATCCGGGTGCTTCCCACTCTCCGGCGCTCTGATCCCGTGCACGCCTGAAATTAAAAGGAAGGCAAGATGCACGGGGCATCGCCCGTTCTGGCGAGGCTAGTGACCTGCTACAGTGTACGGGAATGAATCCGCTGGTCGAGTACACGCGCCACGACGGGGTCGCCGTCATCACGATCCAAAACCCTCCGGTGAACGCGCTCAGCACGGGAGTGCCGGAAGGCATCCGCGAGTCGATTTCCGGCGCTGCTCGCGACCCGGCCGTTCAGGCGGTCGTGTTGATCGGCGGCGGGCGAACGTTTATCGCCGGCGCGGATATTAACGAACTGGAAAAAGCCACTGCTCCCTGCGCGACGGACACAGGGCCCGACCTCCACGCGCTGCTTCAAGAGATCGAGGATTGCCCTAAGCCGGTGGTCATGGCCATTCACGGAACGGCGTTAGGCGGCGGTTTGGAAGTCGCCATGGCGGGACACTTTCGCGTCGCGACTCCCGGTGCTCTGCTGGGCCAACCTGAAGTGAGTTTGGGAATCATTCCCGGCGCCGAAGGCACGCAGCGCTTGCCCCGCCGCGTGGGCCTGCCTTCGGCGGTGGAGATGTGCGTCTCCGGCAAGCCCATCGGCGCACCATACGCTCTTGAGCTGGGATTGATCGACAAGATTATCGACGGCGATCTGCTTGGCGATCTGCTTAAGGGGGCGATCGAGTTCGCGCGCGAAAAGGCGGCCGCCGGGGCGCCGCTCCTCAAGACCCGCGAACGATCCGATAAAATCTCCACCGGCGATTTCGCCGCCGCATTGGATAACGGCCGCGAGCTGGCTCGCAGAACACGGCGCAATCAAATCGCCCCACTGCGTGCCCTCGATGCACTCGAAGCCGCCGTGACCTTGCCCTTCGAACAGGGCTGGAAAAAAGAGCGGGAGATCATGAAGGAATGCCTCGCCTCCGATCAGGCTCGCGCGATGATTCACGCCTTCTTCGCGGAGCGCGCCGTTTCTAAGGTCGCGGACATTCCCAAAGACGTACACGTAACCCAAGTCCACAAGGTGGCGATTATCGGAGCGGGCGCCATGGGTGGAGGCATTGCGATGGCCTGCGCCAATGCCGGCATTCCCGTGCTGCTCAAGGATTCCGAAGAGGCGGCGCTCGATCGGGGCATGGGTGCCATCCGAAAGAATTACGAAAGTTCGGTCAAGCGCGGGCGCTTCTCACAAGATACGGCGAACCAGCGCATCGCTTTGATCCATCCTCAGCTTTCTTACGAAGGCTTCGAAGACGCTGACTTGGTTCTGGAGGCCGTATTCGAGAATATGGCTCTAAAACGGGAGATCTTCCGCGAAATCGACAAGATCGCCAAGCCCGATTGCGTTCTAGCCACCAATACCTCCACGTTGAACATCGATGAAATCGCGGCCTCCACTGCGCGTCCTGAGAAGGTCGTCGGTCTCCATTTTTTTAATCCCGCGCATATCATGCGCCTGCTGGAGATCGTGCGCGGAGCGGCCACCTCAAAGGAAATCATCGCCACCGCGCAATCGATCGGCAAGAAACTGGGCAAGGTAGGAGTAGTGGTCGGCAATTGCCGCGGCTTCGTCGGAAATCGGATGATGCTGCCTTACATTCGCGAGGCTCAACTGATGGTGGAAGAAGGCGCGACGCCCGCGCAAGTGGATGAGGCCCTGTACGATTTCGGCATGGCCATGGGCATTTTCGCGGTGGACGATCTGGGCGGCATCGACGTGCTGTGGCGCGTGCGCCAGGAATGGAAGCACCTCGAGAAGCCGGGCATGCGCCAGCCGCTGGTGCATGACAAGCTGTACCACATGGGCCGATGGGGCCAGAAAACGGGAGCGGGATGGTATCGGTACGGCCAAGACCGTCAGCCGATTCCCGACCCCGAAGTCGAGGCCCTGATCGAATCCACGGCGCGCGAGGCGGGCATCCAGCGCCGTAAGATATCCAACGAAGAAATCGTCGAGCGATGCATCTATTCGTTGATTAACGAAGGCGCGCGAATTTTGGAAGAAGGCTATGCGCAAAGAGCCGGCGATATCGACGTCATCTATCTCACCGGCTACGGCTTCCCGGTCTATCGCGGCGGACCGATGTGGTATGCCGATACCGCCGGGTTGAAGAAGATCCGCGACCGTATTCTGGAGTTCCGCCAGTCGGTGGGCGAATGGTGGGAACCGGCGCCAATGCTTAGTAGGCCAAGCTTCAGCTTGTCGGAACCCGCCCACACAAGCTAAAGATGACAAGCTAAAGATGGACAAGCGAAACCATGTCCTACTGCGCCGCTGGGACGTCGCGATGGAGCGCGCCGGCGACGGGTCGACCTACGTCCGTCCGTGCGACGCGCTGGGCCCTTATCCCGGCAAGCTTACCGAACGTCTGGACCACTGGGCCACGCGCACGCCCGATCAAATTTTTCTCGGCCAGCGCGCCGCCGATGGCTCCTGGCGCACGGTGACTTACAGGGAAACCCGCGCTGCCGCGCGCAACATCGCACAGGCGCTGCTAAACCGGCAAATTTCCTCTGAGCGCCCCATTGCCATTCTTTCCGGCAACGATATTGAACAAGCGCTGCTCGGCCTTGGTGCGATGTACGCCGGCATTCCCTTCGGTCCCATCTCGCCCGCTTATTCGCTGATCTCCACCGATTTCGGCAAGCTTCGTCATATTTTCGCTTTGCTTGCGCCGGGATTCATCTACGTCTCCGATCCGGAGCCGTTTCGCCGCGCCATCGACGCCGTCGTTCCTAAGGATGCCGAGCTCGTCACAGCCGCCGATTTCCCCGAGCTTGCCTCCATTCCCGCAACCGATGCAGTCGATCGAGCCCACGCCCGCGTAACGCCCGATAGCGTCGCGAAAATCCTGTTCACGTCCGGCTCGACCGGAACGCCCAAAGGCGTCATCAACACCCATCGGATGCTCGCGAGCAATCAGGAAATCGTCCGCACTGTGCTGCCGTTCGTCAACGACGACCCGCCCATTTTGTGCGACTGGATGCCCTGGCACCATACCTTCGGCGGCAATCACGATTTCGGATGGGCGCTCTACAACGGCGGATCTTTGTATATCGACGAAGGCCGCCCCATTCCCGGCGAATTCGAAAAAACCGTGCGGAATTTGAACGATGTGCGTCCCAATGTATTTCTGAACGTGCCCAAGGGATTCGAGGCTTTGGTTCCTTTTCTACGCGACGGACGCGATTTTCGCGACCGCTTTTTCAGCCGTCTCCGTTTGTTCTACTACGCGGGCGCCAGCCTTTCGCAGTACGTCTGGGATGAATTACAGCGACTGGCGCTCGAAACGCGAGGCGAGCGCATTCTGATCTTCACCGGCCTGGGCTCAACCGAAACCGGCCCGGCCGCAATGTTTCCGGGATGGGAAGTGACGCGCGCGGGCGAGGTCGGGCTTCCCGCGCCCGGCGTCGAGCTGAAGCTGGTCCCTTGCCCAGGCCAGTTCGATGCCAAGTTGGAGGCGCGGGTGCGCGGCCCCAGCATCACTCCCGGTTACTGGCGCCAGCCGGAACTGACTCGTGCGGCTTTCGATGAAGAAGGCTATTACCGCTTGGGCGACGCGCTGCGCTTCATCGACCCCGAGGACGTTTCGAAGGGCTTCCAGTTCGACGGCCGCGTGGTGGAGGATTTCAAGCTCGCCACCGGAACCTGGGTCAGCACCGGACCTCTGCGCATGAAGTTTCTGGCGCACTGCGGGTCTCTGGTGCGCGATGTGGTGATCGCGGGCCACGACCGCGACGATGTCGGCGTGCTGATATTTCCCGATTCGGAGGCTTGCCGCCAATTAGGCGACGACGAGACGATCAGAGCCAGGTTCGGCTGCCTGCTTCAGGAATTGGCTCGATCGAGCACCGGCAGTTCCAACCGCATCGCCCGCGCGCTGCTGCTGGAAGACCCTCCCTCTATCGACGCCCACGAGATCACGGACAAGGGCTCGTTGAACCAGGGCGCCATCCTACGAAACCGCGCCGCCAGGGTAGAGGAACTCTACGCGCCCGGCTCGCCGCGAACTATCCTGATCTACTAGCGCCGCTCCACCGGGAAAGATTCCTGCGACTTACGTTTTTGGCACCGGGGAGCCCTACGAGATCGTCGCCAGACGCGTTATCCGCCGACCGTTGACGCCTGCTTTGCGGATTGAATTGGGGCATAATGCAAGCATGGAACCTCGCCGCCTATACGATCTTTTGCACCGGGCCCGGCGGAGACCATTTCGCCATTCATTAGGTTCTCCGCCCTTTGTCGCACTAAAAGGATCACGGACCGAGAGCACACTCTCGGCGGACTGCACCCTCCATGAGTTCTGCGCTTTAATCAGCCTCGACGCTAGAGAGTACAGGGGCGAGCTACCCCCGCGACCTAATTGAGCTAGGAGCGACAAGGGAAGAAGAAGAGTTTCTTCGAGAGACCGGTCTCATATGGGAAGGTCCGTCGGTCGCAAAAACACCGTCCTTTGAAGCCGTTCGTTGTACCTATCAAAGCTTACAAGCCAGAGCGCACATGTTGAACGTCGCCCTGCAGGAATTGGAGGAGAAAGACCGCAATAGAGAGCGTGAGGTCGAGGCGTTCAGGGAACTCTGGAAAAAAACACCCGCTAGGAACCTACGCTCGGCTGCCGAAGACGGGAAGGTGTGGCATTACCTATGGCATTGCCCAACTACGCCGAGCGCTGAGAGAACGAAGGCAGTCCGGAGGTTGGATAGCTGGCGCATTCAACTACGGACATGGCCTTGTCTATTGGTAATGATCGGCAGAGGTTCAATTCTAAGGCAGATCGACTTAAGGAAACGATGTGGAAGATGGCTTCTGGGCCATTTTCCACGAATGGCAGATTTATTGTACTCAGCAAACTCGGGGTTTGTATGATGAACAAGTTCGGTGAGATCCAGAAGCTCCTATTGAACCTCGGTTTGGCAGACAATATCGAACATTATATCCGCTATGTGCGGCTTTGGTTGAATGCAGGCCGAAATTCCTGGCTCCGATCGTATTTGCCCACGGACGGGAAATCGCCGATAGGGCATACGAGGAGTTCAGAATTTGGAACATCAGGTTTCCCCAAATCCTTCCCGAAGAAGTCATCGCACAAGCGCTAGAAGAGGCAGTGGTGTTTGTGAAGCGGGACGAGATGGTCTCATTCAACTACAAACCCCCAGAGTGGGAGAGTGTTTTAACTAGGTGTTCTAACTGCAATGGAACAGGAACGGCGTCGGTTCAATCGCGTTTGAGCGAAGACAAGGGGTCCTGGCTTGAAAAATGCAGCTCTTGCGGCGGGGATGGGCAATCCCCGGAGCCACGGATTAGACAGCCGGCAGAGCTTCGGGCCGTTTCCCAGGGGAGGCTTTGGTACCCGCCGCGTTTCGGGCCGTTTCGTAGCTTTGGTCCATCCATTCCGCAGCGTTGAGGTCCCCGTCTGCAAGCGATCAGGGAAGAGCTTCGCGTGATCTCCACCGTCTCCCGAACCTCGCTCTTTCATGCGAAGGGAGTGGGGCAGGGGCGCGAATGAACCGGCCACTTGCGTCACGGACGCGGGATGCTCCACGGACGTGGGGCTGGAGATGTCCCCGCTTGATCCGAAAGACGACCGGATTTACTGGATCGGGCTAGCGCTGGGCTAGCGCGGCGGTGACAGCGCCTTTGAAACGCTCGTCCCGGACCCTGCTGCACCGCGCCGATGCCGACCTCCAGGCGCGAATACGATAGAGAGTCTCACGGCTGATGCCGAACTCCGGGCCGAGTGGGACTTGTGTTCCGGGGTTGCCAACCCGCCTACGAAATTCGTCAGCCCTTTCTACGTGAGCGCTCTATTTTCGGCCGCGCCGATAGGCGCTCAAAACCGGAACGACGATGATGCTCTCTTTCGAGTTCCGAAGGGTCCGCGCGGCTCAAAATCGCCAGGAAATCGTCTGGAAAATGCGTGACAAGCGCCTTGGGCTAATCTAGAATTGGCGTGTACAATCGGGTCTCCGCCATGGTCCATCACGTTAAAGACTTGTCTTCCGACCAGCGACTCGCGATCGAGAGCCTTTTGGGACGCTCGCTGCGCGAGAACGAGAGCGTCACCATCCGCCCTGCCGTGGTTCGCAAGGACGCGCCCCAGGGCGAGGAGCGGGCGCGTCTGGCGCAGCAATACCAGAAACATCTCGACGCGCTCGCCGAGCGAGTCAGGGACGTGCCCGAGGAGGAGATTGATTTTGCCATTGACGAGGCGATCCGGCAGACTCGGCAACAGACGCAATGATCGTCGCGGCCGACGCGACCATCCTCGTCAGGGCGACCAAGCGGGCTGATGGCCCGGCCCGCAGAGTCATCGACGCGATCATTGCCAATCCCGAGCACACGCTGGTCGTATCGGAATACGTTCTCGGAGAGGTCGGCAAGGTTCTCT
Organism: Bryobacteraceae bacterium; assembly: GCA_036521975.1. Taxonomy (GTDB): domain Bacteria; phylum Acidobacteriota; class Terriglobia; order Bryobacterales; family Bryobacteraceae; genus Palsa-187. The sequence continues at coordinate 746 of DATDGT010000416.1, read as the reverse complement.
TGTATCCGCGCATTCAGGAGCTTTATCGCCTCACGCCGGATGAAGTGCACGAGCATATCGGGCTTCTCCGTTCGGTCGCCGAGATTGTCGAGCCTGTAAAGGGCCGGCCGGTGGTCTTATCTGACCCGCGTGACGATCCTGTCCTGTATACGGCAGTGTCCGGCTGCGCCGACGTGCTGTGCACGAGGGACCGACACTTCTTCGACCCGTACGTCGTGGCGTTTTGCGCGGCGTTGGACATGGAAGTTATGGACGACCTGCGGTTACTGGTCAGACTGGGTTTAAGCTGAGGTAACCAATTTCGCAGGAACTGGCGAATTTCAAACATTTCCCCTTGCACTTCTACAAGAGACGTGGTACGCTCCTGTAGAAGGTAAAGGGGAAATGCCGGCCCGAACCGATCTTCCACAAGGCACATTGGATTTGTTGATTCTCCGAACGCTTGCATTCGGTCCCCGGCATGGATGGGGAGTCTCCGAACGCATTCAGCAAATTTCCGCCGATGTACTGCGTATTCAGCAAGGTTCACTCTACCCCGCGCTGCACCGCCTGGAACGCAAAGGTTGGATAAAAGCCCGCTGGGGGACATCGGAGAACAACCGCCGGGCTAAGTCCGGCCGCAAAAATAACTGTTATAGAGTTGTCGTTACTATTTCATAATCCGCCTTCACTGCCCCGCTGAGCAGCAAAGGCCAAATTGCTAGCGGCACCTTGTGGGCGTGCTTCATTGTCGTTGGACTTGGTGG
>DATDGT010000415.1:0-39333 GCA_036521975.1 Bryobacteraceae bacterium | reverse complement strand
CTTTCATTAGGCTGAGTCTCCTGAGATTGAATTGGTTCTTGTCTTGAACCCAATCCAAGTATCAGGGACTCAGCCTCTCGCCGACCGCGGCAGCCGCGTTTGCCAGCAAGTTAGCTGGCTAATTTGGACAGCAGTGATCGGCGATACAGTCGACCAACGGGTCCGGATGGTGGATGCAAGCGGAACGATTACTACGATAGCCGGTACCGGCCAAATTGGATCGTCGGGTGACGGCGGACCCGCCACTGCCGCGGAGCTTGCCGGTCCAGGCGCGCTCGCCCTTGGATCTCTGGGAAAGATCTATGTTGCCGATACGGGCGATGCCTCCGCGTTCTCCGCGTTCGACGACCGCCTACGCCTCCTCACCCCTTCCGCCCCTCCCGCCGGATCGCCGCCTTCCATCAAAACCGGCGGCGTGGTTAGCGCGAGCGCCTTCGGACAGTTCACCTCCGTCGCTCCAGGCTCCTGGATTGAGATCTACGGCTCGAACCTTGCCTCCGATTCGCGCTCCTGGGCGGGAAGCGATTTCAGCGGCATGAACGCGCCCACTTCGCTCGATGGAACCAGCGTCGCCATCGGCGGGCAATCGGCCTTCGTGGATTACATCAGCCCCGGCCAAATCAACGCGCAGGTCCCTTCGAACGTGGTAACGGGGTCGCAGCAGGTGGTGGTCACAGCGTCCACGGGCGCAAGCGCTCCATACACGGTTACCGTAAGCTCCACGGAGCCGGGCCTGTTCGCGCCGCCGTCGTTTATCGTCGGCGGTAATCAATACGTCGGGGCGCTGTTCCCGGACGGCGCCACGTATGTTCTTCCTCCCGGCGCTGTCGCGGGCGTGACCTCGCGGCGCGCGCAACCCGGCGACAACATCACCCTCTACGGCGTCGGCTTCGGAGCGGTCGTTCCCAACATTCCGGCGGGCCAGGTCGTGCAGCAGCAAAACTCACTGGCCTCCACTTTCCATCTCTCCTTCGGCCAAACGCAGGCGGCGGTTTCGTACGCCGGATTGGCCCCCGCCGCGGTCGGCCTTTATCAGTTCAACGTAACTGTGCCGAATGTCCCAGCCAGCGATACCGTGCCGCTGACGTTCACTCTGGCCGGCGTGCCGGGAACGCAGGCGCTTTACATCCCGGTGCAGTAGACGGCTTTGTCCGCCCGCCGGAGCTAACTCCAGCACCTTGCAGGGCGTCCCCTTGATCGGCCGCCCTTCGCTTTGCCGCACGGATCGCCCGCGGACGCTTCGGCGGGTGACCGCTCCGCGTAGGGGGGCGTATCAGATGGAGAATTCCCCACCTCCCGCATGTCGAAATCGCATTCGTTTTCCCGGGCCAGGGCTCGCAGTTCGCCGGAACGGGCAGCACGAGCAGAACAACACGGTCCTTCCGAGCCTCAGGGGAAAAGAGGACATTTCTATTTTGCCTTGACACTGAACCCTCCGAGCTTGCGGACCAATCACTGGCTGGGTATGCTAAGCACTGGATATGGTGGAAATTGCGAACGTTTCGCGCCCGGCGATATGGCCACCTCCGGTTTCGAAGATGCCGCGGCATCCCGCTATCGTTCGTATCTCGCATTGGATTAACGCGCTCAGCCTCGTGGGTCTGGTTGTGAGCGGCATTGCCATTCTTCTGGCGCACCCGCGGTTGTATTGGGGCGAAACGGGCACGGTGGGAACGCCTTCGCTGATCGATTTGCCGCTGCCGTTCGTGCTGACCGGCCAGACCGGATGGGGCCGGTCTTTGCATTTTCTCACTGCATGGATGTGCGTAGGTAACGGATGCATCTACGCCATGGCCGGCCTGGCGGCGCGGCATTTTGGGAAGGGCTTCCTCCGCTACAGCGCTCTTCAGCGGCGAGTGTATTTGACGGTGGTGTTCGTTCTATTTCCGGTCATAATCTGGACGGGGCTCGCCATGTCTCCCGCCGTAGTATCGGTGTTTCCCGGACTAGCGATCCTGGTAGGAGGCCAACAATCGGCCCGGACGATTCACTTTTTTGTCGCGAGCGCTCTGGTTGTTTTTGTAGCCTTTCACGTCGCGATGGTTTGGCGAGCCGGATTCGCGGAGCGCACATGGGCAATGATCGCGGACCGGGGGGAGGGCACATGAATATCTCCCGGCGCAAGCTTATCGGCGCTGGATTGGCGACCGCCGCGGGAGCAGGCGGACTAGCGGCCGCCGCGCGCCTTGCGGACGGCCGCGGATTGATCCCGCCCGATCGTTACGGCATTTACGGGATCGGGGAAACGCTCACCTACGCGTCGCAGCGGCTCTTGACATCGCGCCACTCGATGGCGCGCGAATTCAGCAGGTCGCAAATCTCCAAGGTGTTTCCGGTGAACGGCAACCCTCCGGAGACAGACCTCTATGAGCGATTGCTGGCTGGAGGGTTTCGGGAGTGGCGTCTACGGGTCGACGGACTGGTCGCTCGCCCCTATTCCTTCTCGCTCGCGGAAATCAAGCGCCTGCCCTCGCGCACGCAAATCACTATGCAGGCGTGCGAGGAGGGGTGGTCTTTCATCGCCGAATGGACCGGCGTTCCTCTCTCGTATATTTTGAATTTGACCGAAGTTCTGCCGCAGGCGAGGTATGTGGTCTTCTTTCCTTTTGATCAATGGTGGGACAGCCTGGATATGGCGGACGCATGGCATCCGCAGACGCTGCTCGCATACCAGATGAACGGCGAGGACCTTCCCACGCCTCACGGCGCTCCGCTTCGTCTCCGCGTTCCCCGGCAGCTTGGTTACAAAAGCTTGAAGTACCTTTCACGCATCACCTTCACGGACAGTCTTCGAAACTTCGGAAAAGGGCTCGGTTCGTTATCGCCGGAGGTAGGTTACGCGTGGTATGCAGGAATTTGACAACCCTCGATGACGACGGCTCGCGGGTTTGATTTGGATCGCTACCTCGACCGCGTCGGCTATTCCGGGCCGCGTAACGCCACGAGGGGAACCTTGGAGACTCTACACAGGCTCCATCCGGCGGCGATCCCGTTCGAGAATCTGAATCCGCTACTCGGCTGGCAGGTGGCTCTGGACGCCGATGCGCTGCAGACGAAGTTGGTGGCGGGTGGCCGCGGAGGGTGGTGCTTTGAGCACAACATCCTGTTTCGTCACGCGCTTGAGGCGCTGGGATTTTCCGTCACCAGCCTCGCGGCTCGGGTTTTGTGGAATGCGGCGCCCGGCAGTCCCGTCGGCCCACGCAGTCATATGCTGCTGCTCGTAGAAATCGACGGCTCGCCACACCTGGCCGATGTTGGCTTCGGCGGAAACGTCCTGACGGCTCCCCTTCGGCTGGAGCCGCACACCGCCCAGCCGACTCCGCATGAACCGCACCGGCTGAAGCCCCTCGATAACGGTTACGCGAACGGCTACGTGCTTGAAGCGTTTTTCGGTGGCGAATGGCGCGCTTTCTATCGATTCACGCTGGAGCCTCAGTTCCCAGCGGACTACGAAGTCTCGAATTGGTATCTCTGCCACCACCCGAGTTCCTTTTTCCGCCAGATGTTGATTGCCGCAAGAGCGACCCCGGAGGGCCGCTACAGTCTGCGCGACAACACGTTCGCGATTCACCGCGGCGACGAAACGGAACGCCGAAGTCTCGGCGACCCCGCGGCTTTGCGCGCTTGTTTGGAGAATGACTTCGGCATTCGGCTGCCGGAGTCCCCCAAGTTGGAAGCCATGTTGGAGCGCGTCAGCCTGACGCCGGCGCCGGGCTGAAATCACTCGCCAAGCAACTCCATCAAGGATGAGAGCACTATCCTCATCGTGGCTCTCGAGAGTTGCGCCATGTGACGGCTTCGGAATTGGCGGCTGGGGGTGTTTTCTTTGATTCGTCTTGACGCGGCCGCATCCAATCGCAAACCTGACGTGCTATGCGTTCATCCCGCGATTCAGCACCGACTCCCGACGCCAGCGAGTACCAAACTAGCGACCAATCCCATAGCTGCCGTGTCCACCGCAAACGCCAGCCGATAACAGTACGCTCCGCGCCGCCGCCGCATCCTCACTATCGATGGGCCAAAGGACAATCTTTACTAAATCCCAAAGCTGAAAGAGATCATCATCTGGATTGTCTAGAGAACCATGCTTAACAACGGCAGGACATGTAACCAGTTATCGACTGTGACGAGGCTTTCGGCAATCGTCATTTCAGTCGCCGCGCCAGTGTAGAAACCCGTGGCGGCGAAGTCCCGTGAATAACCAATTATCTCCGGCATCAAGAGTTTGCGCCTCGAACCGGAAGTTCTTGTGAAACGGATCGTTCCCTGGGCCATCTGCGTTCTGGCTGTGATTCCACCCGGCTGTCGTCATAACATCGGTCCTAGCGCGATTGTGCGAGACCGTTATCGATATGCCGCATCTGTATCCTACTCGTGGAAGGAGCAGAATCTACTCAACATTGTCAAAGTCCGCTATATCGACCCCCCGGTGTTTGTGGATGTAGGGAATATCGTGACTACCTACTCGCTGGCACTGGGCGCGAGCGCAAATGCAGGCATAGGGACAGTCGTTGCCGGAGCCGGCAGCGGAAGTATTGGGGTGTTGGGAACTTACACTAATACTCCTACAATTACCTACACGCCATTAACCGGTACTAAATTCATCCGCGGCTTGGTAACCCCACTATCGCCCGAGGCGCTGTTCATCAGTATTCAGTCTGGCGCGCCGGCAGATGTGGTCATGTCTGCCGTATTGGCATCGATTAATGGCTTGAGAAATCAGGAAGCGACGTGGAACGGGATCGTGCCAGCCGATCCGGACTTTCAACGCGTGCGAACGCTCGCTGGTGAGATCCAGCGTTTTGGGGCGATGCGAATCTCTGTCAAGAAGGAACCCAATGAGGAATCAACTGTCTTAAGCTTTCGCACTGAGGACATTCCTCCAGAAGTTCATGCAGATATTATTGAATTACTGCGTTTGCTGAAGCTAAATCAGAGTGCCAACGAGTTTAAAATTGTTTCCGGGTTTGTTTCAAGCAACGATACCCAAGTTGCAGTAGTTACTCGCTCGATTCTTGGTCTAATGCACACGATGGCGGCCCAGGTGGAAGTCCCGCCTGAAGATCTACAGCGGTCACTCACGTTTCCCGGCATTGAGCGCCAAGAAGGCGCGGCGAAGTTCATGCGCTTAGTTCGCATTCATAGCGGCAAGTCGAGTCCGGAGAACGCATTTGTGGCGGTCAAATACCACGACTCGTGGTTTTGGATCGACGATAATGACCTCGAATCCAAGCGCGTATTTTCCCTGATGATGCTGTTTTTTACCATGATGGATACCGAGGAAAAAGAGGGCCAGCCAGTCCTTACAATACCCGCGCGTTAGAGGATGCCGGGATAGGGTTACTGCCGTTCGGCAGAAAGCGTGTGCTGAGCGCCAGCAAATGGAGACTCCGTCTGTGGGCTTCTGCGCTACGTCCCATGAGAGATTGTGCACCTCGGTTACCCATCGCGGCATCTTCTTAAAAGAACGGCGCAATCGCTCCTGCGACATGAACCCGCCTGCAACGAGCAGTATCGTATTCGCGTGTCTCGTGGTCGGCACGTCATCCGGCCTTCTCCTTCGCACTGTGCTTCCGCCGCATCATCTGAGCGAACAGTCAAAAGATACAATCAAGCTTACTGCCGGCTTGATCGGCACGATGGTAGCGTTAATCCTGGGCCTGTTGGTTGCATCAGCGAAAACCTTTTTTGACACACAATCGGCCGAACTGGCGCAATCGGCTGCGCAAGTGGTGATGCTCGATCACATTCTTGCGTACTATGGGCCCGAAACGAAGCGAGCGCGCGATATCCTGTATTCAAGCACGGGCCGCGTTCTCGAACGACTATCGTCACAGTCTACCTTGAATACATCTTCTGCGGCGGATCCGGCATCGGTCAATGCGGAATCCCTGGCCGAAGCGATTCTACAGTTGTCGCCACAGAACGAGATCCAGCGCGCCTTGCGCCAGAATGCAATCAGCACAATGTATGACGTCGGACAGAGGCGCTGGCTGATGTACGAGCAGACGGTCAGTGGGTTGCCTCGGCCGTTACTGGTCGTCATGGTTGTCTGGTTAGGTCTTCTGTTCCTTAGTTTCGGCTTGCTTACGCCGCCGAATGCAACGGCAATCACCAGCTTGTTTCTCGCGGCGATGTCGGTGTCGAGCGCGATTTTGATGATCCTGGACATGTACAGCCCATACCGGGGCCTGATACAAGTGTCACGCGAGCCGCTCCGGGTAGCGCTCGTGCATTTGGGACGTTAACTGGCTCTTTGAGAGTGCGAGCTTGCGTTTGAAGCGGCTGCCGTCATACCCCCGCTTATGCGGCCAGATGCCACCGCGCGGTGGGAAGCAACGATCGTTGAAGACGCCTGGTGAAGCAGGCTTAGATTCAAGCCCGCAAAATCTGAGAATTGGTCCCTCAGAATTGAAGCCGCTGGCGCTTTCGGAGCTGGCGCTGGTGGGAGGGGCGGCCCCTTTGTAGCAAACGTTCGCTTCAAACGATGGTTTGAATCGCGCTGCGCTAAAACCCGTGAAGCCTTCATTCTGATTCATTCTGATTCATTCTGATTCATTCTGCCTCATTCCGATTCCAAAATCTCCTGGATTTCCGCGTTCAACGGATCGTGGGCCCGTCAAAATGTTCCACGTGGAACATCATTCAAGCATCAATCCTTAGGCTCCAGGATCAGCCTGATCGCCGGCCGTAAACGATCACATATGCCGCCGGGACGATGTAGACGGTGAACAACACCGAAGCGGCGAGGCCGGCGATGATGGCGCGGGCGAGCGGCGCGTATTGCTCGCTGCCCGTGCCCAGCTTCAGCGCCATCGGCAATAATCCGATGATGGTGGCGAGCGAGGTCATCAAAATCGGGCGCAGCCGAACGCGGCAGGCGCTGATGATCGCGTCGCGAACCGGCTGGCCTTGCTGCTCCTGGCGATGCGCGAATTCCACGATCAAAATGCTGTTGGACGTGGCCATCCCCACCAACATCAGCACGCCCATCAAAGACATCACGTTCAGCGTCGTGTGGGTGAGCGGGAGCGCGATCATCACTCCGATGAAGCCCATGGGAATCGCGAGCATCACCAGAAACGGATCCTGGAACGAGCGGAATTGCGCCACCAGAATCAGATACAGCAAGGCCACCGAAATCGTCAGTCCCATCCCAAAGCTCTTGAACGATTCGCGCATGGCCTGCACCACTCCACGCACCTCGATGTGGACGCCCTCTGGCAACTTCATCGCCGCGATCGCCGCTTCCACCTGGGTGGCGGCGCGTCCCAGGTCCTCGCCCACGGGACTCACATACACATCCACGATGCGCTGGATCTGATAGTGATCCACTTCCGTCGGCGTCACGAGCTTGTTCACTTGCACTACCGTGTCCAGCGTGGTGGGCCGCTTCAGATTGGGAGCGCGCAGCGGAATATTCTTGAGATCGATGAAATCGTGAATCGCCGCACGGCCGGTCTCGGGATATTGAACGGTGAGGAAATAGTCATTGCCGGTCTTGCGATCCACCCAATAGTTGGGCGCGATCATGGTGTTCGAGTTGAGCGCCGTGATGACGTTTCGGACGATGTTCTCCGGATCCACGCCCAGCTCCGCCGCATGGATGCGGTCCACGTTCAGCCGGAGCGCGGGATAGTTCAGGTCCTGCGGAATGTACACCTCGCCGATGCCGGACATGTTGCGGATGCGGCCCGCCAATTCGCGGGCGATGGAATCCGATTGAGCCAAATCCGTGCTATTCACTTGCACGTCTATGGGCGCGGGCATTCCCCTATTGAGAACGGCGTCCACCAGCGAGCCGGTGCTGAAGAATGTTCTCAGGCTGGGATAGTCGCTCGAGATCCGGCGGCGCACGCGATCCATATATTCGAAGCTGCTCGTCTGGTGAGAACGCTCGAGCGCCACCAGGATCGTCGCCGTGTAGGCGCCGGCGTTCTCGGAATACAGCGCCGAAAAATCGGGAACCAAGCCGATATTGGAAACGATCCGGTGAAGATCGGAGTGCGAGACGATCTGCCGGATCAGATCCTCCACTTTCGCGACATATTGTTCGGTAATCTCGATTCGGCTGCCGGTGGGCGCCTTCAAGGAAACCGTGAACTGGCCCGCGTCGGTTCGGGGGAAAAAGGCCAATCCCAAATAGGGGTAGAGAGCAACGCTTCCGGCAAATACCAGTAACAGGATCACCACCACCAGAACCGGCCGCGTGACGGCGCGGCGCACGCTGGCCTCATAGAAATCGAGCAGGCGAGTGAAGCCGCGATCGAAGCGATCGTGGAGACGCGTTCCGCGGGACGCCTCGGAATCTGCTCCGAAACCCCGCCCTGACGGGCGGGGCTGACGCGGACGAAGATAGCGCGAGCAGAACAACGGGATCACGGTCATCGCGACGAAATAAGATGCGAACAGAGAAATCACCACGGCCAAGGCCAATGCGGAAAATAGAAACTTACTCACACCGTATAGGAAAGTCACCGGGAAAAAGACGGTGATGGCGGTGAGCGTGGCGGCTAGCACGGCCATGCTCACTTCGCTTCCCCCCTTCTCCGCCGCGAGGCTGGGCGAAGCTCCTTCTTCCAAATGCCGGAAAATGTTTTCGAGCGCGATCACCGAGTTGTCGATGACCCGGGAAAACGCCAGCGCTAGGCCGGCGAGGATCATCGTGTTGACCGTGCTGTCGAGGAAATACAAGACGATAAATGTCGCGAGCGCGGAGAGCGGAATGGACAAAAACACCGCGGACGTCGCCCGCAGACTCCCGAGGAAAAGCAGGATCATCAGACTGGTCAGCACCAGACCGATCCCTCCCTCATCGAGCAACGTCCGGATCGCTTCCTTCACGAAAGCCGATTGATCGAACACCACCGAGGCCACCAGATTCTTGGGAACCCCGGTGAGACGGCCGATCATATTCCGGATGCCGTTCACCACCTCAATCGTGTTGGTGTCGCCGCCCTGCTTCATGATGGGCAGGTACACCGAACGCTGCCCGTCGACGCGGACGACGTTATATTGAATCTGACTGGCGTCTTTGGCTTCGCCGACGTCGCTCACCGAAACCCAGCGTTCGCCGACCGTTTTCAGCGGAACGCCGTTCAGCTCTTCTACTTTGTCCACCAGGCTATTCGAGTAAACGTAATAGTCGTAGGGACCGATCTTCACGTCCCCGGAAGGCAGAATGAGATTGTTCTTGTTGATCGCATTCACCACGTCCATCACGCTCAGCTCGCGCGACAGCAGCTTATACGGATCCACATAGACCATCACCTGGCGGTATTTGCCGCCGAAGGGCGGAGGAATTTCCGCGCCCTTCACTACCGCGATTTGATCGCGGATGGCGAATTGTCCGATATCGTGCAACTGCGTTTCGTTCAGACCTTGGCCCTGGAGCGTGACCAGGCAAACGGGAAGACTGGAGGTGTCGAATTTGAGAACCACCGGCGGAAGCGTGCCGGGCGGGAGGCGTTTCAGATCGGCAAGGGAAAGGTTGGAAAGCTCGGTCACGTCGGCGTCGGGGTTGGTGCCGGGTTGAAAGTAAGCGCGGATGATGCTGACTCCCGGCAGCGAGCGCGATTCCATATGGTCGATGCCGCTGGCGAGCGTGAAAAATCGCTCGAGAGGATTGGTGATATCGGTTTCGATATCTTCGGGCGGCATCCCGCTATAGAAGGTGGCCACTACCGCTTCCGGCAGACGGATTGGCGGAAACAAATCCACGGGCATGCGCGCCAGGCTGGTGATCCCGATAAGCATCAGGATGAGGCAGACCACCACGATCAAATAGGGATGGCGGATGGCGAATCGTGGCATAGCGATTTACGGTTGGATCAGCGCGACCGGCTTGGGCTTGACCGGCTCTCCCTCTCTCAAACTGCCGCGATCGCCCACCGCGACCATCTCGCCGTCGTGTAATCCGGAAACAATCTCCACATCGTCCGGCGTCTCCATCCCCGTGGTCACTGTGCGCTGGTGAATGTGGCCGGACGGATCCGCCACCCATACGGACCTGCGATCGCCTTCGATGTTGATGGCCTCCTGCGGAGCGGCCAGAACCCGAGTCTTGCGCTCGAGCGTCACCGTGGCCTCGGCATAAACGCCGGGCACAAGAATCCGGTTTGGGTTGGCCACGTCCACTTCGGTGTGCATGGTGCGCGTGTCTTCCGTGACATTCACGGAAAACCGCGCCACTTTGCCTGGAAAACTGTGATTCAACGAGGGAACTCTCACTTCCACGGGATCGCCCACGCGGATGAAACGCACATACGATTCGGCCACGGGAATCACCAGGCGAAACAGATCGTCTTGGGAAAGCTGCACCAACGGCAGCACTTGCGTGGAGGCGGTTGCGGCCTGCATCAGAGTTCCGAGGTTGGCATAGCGCTGCGTAATCACGCCGTCGAAGGGAGCGGTGATTTTGGCGTAATCGAACAGCGCCTGGTCGTGGCGGAGGCGCACTTGCGAGCGCGCGAGTTGGCTTTGGGCCGATGCCTGAGCCGAACGCGCCGCCTCCACTTGCGCTTCCGAGGCCAGATCCTTGGCCTTCCAATCGTCCACTTCCTGCTGCGCCACCAAACCGGGGCGGCTTTTGGCCACTTCATCCAGGCGTGTGAATTGCAAGTGCGTCACGTCGTGCTGCGCTTGCACGCGGTCTAGCTCTCTGCCTGCGCGTGCCGCCTCGCTTTGGGCGTCGTTGATGGCCTCTTGATCCTCTTCCAACTGCAGCTCCAGCTCGGGGATCTCGAGTACCGCCAGCACCTGACCGGCTTTTACGCGCGTGCCGTAATCGACGTTGAGCTGCTTTACGAAGCCGGCCTCTTTGGCATAGACGTCGATTTGCTGGAAAGGGACGAGCTCGGAAGAGACGGTCAGCGTGGATTGCAGATTCTTACGAGTCACCGCGACCACGCCCACTTCGCGCGCCCCTTCGGCCTGAGGCGAGGAGCTGGCGCCGGCCGTGTGACCGCCGCAGGAGACCAGGGCGGCGGCCAGAATCGGCACCAGCGAGATGGAAGCCGCTGTCGAAACGTTCCTCGGCATGCAGTCAGCCGGTGAGAGGCAATTCGATTCCATCGCCGGGGAGATGCTGGAGCTTTTTGTCTAACCCTCGCAGAGAGAAGCGGGGCGAGCGGCAAAACTCTCTCAATTCGCGCTCCTCGCGTAGAATCTCGGCGGCCATGGCGGGGATCTTCGAAGCGATGGAAAGCGGGATCAAATGCACGCCGTGGCGATCGCCATGAATCAGATCGCCGGGGCGGATTTTCAATCCGCCGATCTCCACCGGCTCGCCGTATTCGGAAATATGGGCGTACATGTGCGACACGGCGACACTTTTGGAGAATAGATGGAATCCCAGCGCCTCCACGGTCGGAGGATCGCGCACGCTTCCGTTGGTCACGTAGCCGATGCACTGGATGGCCAGGCCGATCAGCGCGTGGAGCTCGCCCACCAGCGCGCCCGCGCCGGGTTTTTCATCCACATCCTGTACCACCATGATGCGCGGCTCGGGGATGGAAGCGACATAACGCCACCAGTTCATATTTTCGTGATAGGCGCTGCCATAGACGGGCGCCGAAGTGCAACGCATCCGTCCGGTGGCGGCATAGCCCAGCATCGGTTGGAAATGGGGGAACTGCCAGTGGAGCACACCGCCGCACACCACCCCCTCGTTACGCGGACGAACTTTCAGCCGCTCGATGGCGTTGGAAACCGTACAGGTATCGAGGTTCTGGAGCTCTTCGAAATCGGCGGTTGAAAGCGCAGGCACGGGCGGAGTCCTCCACTATCGAATGATTGATTTTGAGCCGCCACTGTTTCCGCTAACGCTAACCAAATCGTTAGGTGCGGGTCGCCGCATAGACTGCAGGACCGAGGAGCAGGACCACGCCAGGCGGGCGTGGCTTCGGCGCTCTCTCTGGCCGAAAAGGAAGCCGATGCCGGCGCCCGGCGGATTATCGCGTGAGGCTGCGGGTGATCCAGGTCATTCGCAAGCTGCCCGGAACGGACAATCTGCCGCCAGGAATGAAAAAGGATGCGACGCCCGGTAATTCAGGCATCGTAATCTTCTCCTCTGAGCCGCTGTTTGGGCCGGTTTCCACTTGAAATTCTCGCAAGAGGCTCGGCTGGATACCCGGTGCGCTTTGGATCGATCGCAGATCCGCGTAAAATCGAAGCGGTGGTCCGCCTGCACCGATCTCAGTAAACTCGAGGCTTACCCAAAACCCCCGGCCCTGTCGCTCGATATCCCGTATTCGGCCTCTTATGATAGAGCCACGCTTGACGAACGTGTTATTCCCGAGAACGTCGTCGACTGTTTTCGCCGAAATCAATGTGCCCACCGCATCGTTCTGCGTGACCGGGGCAGTCAACTGCAGCGTAACTGGCAGGTCCTCCGGCAGCATTCCCATCGGCCGCATCCCGCCCGCCACTTGAGACGAATCCTCCGCCGCCGGCTTAGCGGTCCGATCATCCGAGTCGAAGCGGATTGCGCTTTGTACGATAAACGCCCGGCAGTGGCTGAATTCCACGTGATTTATTTGTTCCTCGTTGCCGTTGGTGAGCAAGTACATGTCGCCCTCTTGAGCCAGTAACACGTTGGAATCGCTGATACGGGTGCGCGCGTAGCTTACGGTGATCCTGCGTGCTTGGACGGGCAACTGCGCCGGCACTTCCACCGCATGCGAGAAAATGCGGATAAGATCCAGCGATTGTAGGTCCGCCCAGAAGGAGCCTTGCTCCCCTACGAGACCCTTTCCTTCGGGAATTTCGATTTCGAATCCACCAAGCGCCCGGGGCCGGCGATAGTCGTATCTGATCGCTTTCTGGCCTTCGAGCCTTTCTTCGCCGCGATAGGAGAATGTGGCTCCTCCTGAGAGCAGAATGTTGTCTAGAAGGACTCCGAAAATTCCATTTCCGATCATACCCCGCGTGATGAACCGAAACGGATCAGTCTCGCTGAAGTTCTTATCGCCAGGTGCAGCGTACCATTCATGCCGGTCGCTGTACACGATTTCGAGCCGCACCGTATCGAGCGGGCGAAGTTTGGTTTTCTGACGGCCCAAGAAGCGATAGAAACGATCGGTCGTCTCGAGACACGTGTAATTCGGTAGGCGCGAAAGCTCCTCGCGCATATGCGCTCTAATGCGCGTCAACAAGACCTCGTGCGAGGCGGCATTCTGCGCCACCACACTCGATGCGAGCGCCAAAATCGCCGAAGTCACTTTCCAACGGCGCACGCTGGTAGTTTACCTGACCTCCTCGTCGCTAAACAGCAAGCAACGAGATTAAGCTCGCCAGATCATCCGACGATTCCGATTCGCGCCCATCACGAAGTTTCGGCCCGTGCTTTCCCACGACCAACGCATACATCTGCATTTCCCCTTTTTCGCGGTGCGCCGCCAGCTTGAATCTCTCTAGCAGCAAGGTCTGAAGCATTTGCCGGATCTGATCTTGGGTTGCATCCGGATTCTCCGCTTTGGCGACCACGTCGAACCCCTCCGAGTCACACCAACTCGGACAGTTCAGCACTCGGACCCGCTGCACGCCGTAAGCATGGCCGATGATCTGCCGTAAACTTGCGTCATCCAACGTGACCCGGCCATGGTTGACGACCAAAGGCGTCCCATGCGGACCCTGCCCGTGTTTCGCTGGCCTCACCGAAGCCACTTCGAATCGCAAAACGGCGGCATTGTTTTGGGCGAAGATCGTGCCGTTTATGAGCAGCAGAAACATCGCGGCGCGCGAACTGCTCATTTGGTGCCTCCTTTCGCATTTGCACGCATATTCGGTATGCGAGGCGTAATCCGCACGATCGCTATCCCACCGCGACGGGGCTGTGATCGCCCGAAGGTTCCCCTTGAACGGGCTCGTGGGAAACGCCGTTGGGTTGCTCCTCCCTGCCCGACTGGGCTCCGGCGGGCAACGTGAAATAAAATCGCGAGCCCCGCCCAACCTCCGATTCCACCCAGATCCGGCCATTATGACGTTGGACGATTCTTTCGCAAATGGCCAAGCCCAACCCGGTTCCTTGTCGGTCCGCCCGGCCATGTGACCTGAAGAACATTTCGAACACGTGCTTTTGATGCTGGGAATCGATTCCCATTCCGTTGTCCTCTACGCAGAATAGCCATTCCTGTCCGCGATTTGAAACGGAAATGTGAATGACGGGCGGGCTCTCTCCACGGTATCTGATTGCGTTGCCAATCAGATTTCCAAATAACTGCGTCAGTTGTCCTTCATGGGCGCAAACGGCGGGCAACGGGTCAAAATGGACGCGCGCGCCCGATTCTGCAATGGCTTCTCTCAGGTCCTGGATCGCGGCTTCCACAGCCACGCGCGCTTCCACCCTGGCCATTGCATGCATCGGATCGCCGCTCACCCGGGCGAGTTGCAAAATATCGTAAATCAGGCGTTTCATCCTATCCGCGCTGCTCAATACGAGCTCCAATAATTTATGCGACTTCTCGTCCAGGGTCCCTTGAACGCGGCTGAGAAAAAGCTCGGTCATGGCCGTGACGCCGCGCAGAGGCTCCTGAAGGTCGTGTGAGACGCTGTATGCGAATCGCTCCAGTTGTTCATTGGATCGGGCCAGTTGTTCCGAGCGCTCCCGCAAGCTTTCCTCCAGCTCCCGGCGCTCCGTGACATCGATAGTCGCGCCAAGAATGCGCTTCAGAATCCCGGATTTGGAAAAGAACAGCCGATTCCGGCTCTCCATCCAACGGATCTTACCGTCAGGCAGTATGGCCCGATACTCGGACTTCCAATCCGAGAGGCGACGCTCAACGTGGTGCGCGCGCTCCGCCGCGATTCTTTCGCGATCGCCGGGATGGATGCGCTTCAACCAATCGTCGTGAGAACCTTCGAAAGTTCCCGGCGCAAGCCCGAAAAGCCATTCCATTTCCGGTGTCCAGATCTGTCGCTGTCGACACCCCGGAGATTCGGCGAGATATTCGTGGAAACCGATCTTCGCTTGCTGGGAGGCGAGTTCGAAGCGGTGGGCCGTTTCGTCCAGACGCTCGACCGCGAATCTCAGCTTGGCATTGGCTTTCGCAAGGGCGCGATGCAACACGCTGATGGATACGCCAACGACTAGAAATAATCCGAGCGCCGCGAGAGGAGGTCCGCCAAGCGGGAGAAAATGATAAATCGGTTCAATAAACAGGAAATCCGCGACCAGGAAACTCAGCGCGGTCGCACTCAGTCCCGGAATCATGCCGCCGTACCATGCCGAGACGATGATAGCCAGCGTGAAGGGCAGGAAATGAGATTGACCGTGAAAGAAAGGCCGAAGGGCAAGCGCAAGAAACGTGGAAGTTCCAACGGAGCCGATAACGACCGCCGAATGCTTCCCAACTTGCGCCAGACGGTGTCGCATCAAGTTGCGCGCCATTTTTAGTAGCCTTGATTCGCTCCTGTCCAGGTATAGTGTGCGCGCCCATGCCACAGGAGGCGATAGCAGGGAGTTGGTAATTTCTCCAGGCCCCTGTGGGTAGGAGCGCACTACCTGCCGGAAATTGTTGAATCTACACACCGGCGGGTATGGAAAGAGGACGAATCCGGGATTATGCTTTCAAGGCGGAGGACGAAAACTGCGGCCGAAGATGTGAAAGACCCTAAACATCGGTGCATCGAAATCGTCTTGGCGACGGACCGCGACGAGGATCGCAACGTTCTCGCCGAATTGCTGGCGGGGAGCATCTGGAAGCTGATCGAGGCGAACACTCTGGAGCGGGCGGTCGCCGCCCTCCGGCGGGTGAAAAGCCCGATTTTGCTCTGCGACCCCCGCCTCCTTGAACCTCCGCGCGGGACTGAGTTGCGATACCTGCTTGGCGCGCGCGGCCGCGCCAATGTGGTTCTCTTGAAGGACTGATCCGGCGACACTCCGTTCGCCCCATCGGCCGAGTTCGACTTCATCACCCGTCCGCTTGATCGGCACGAAGTGGCGGGTGCCTTGTTCTTCAGCCTACGGGCGCTGCCGCGCGCGGGAAAGGGATCGCAGGGCTCGAAAGCCAGTGGCCCGCTAACGCCACCCGGGCGAGTACCCGCGCGGAATGGGAAGAATTACCAACTTGGAGCGATGTTCTGCCGGATGCGCTCAGGCGCACGCTGGTTTTGGACCGGCGATGATCAGCGTCGCGGGCGAGCCCAACCCCTGTGGGCGCACCCGTAATCTGGGCTGAGTATCGGGAAAACGATCCGCCAATTTCTCCCCAAAATCTCCGGCTGGACCCGGCGAGGACGGCCAGCGGCAGAGGCTGCGCGTCCCGCCCGGGTCCCTATCATTGCGCTGCTGCTGGACGCGCAGGAGTGGCGCACTCTGGCATCTGAGGACGCCTTCGAAACGCATTTCGCAGTGTCGCTTGAAAACGCCTACCACCTGATGAAGACGTTCGGCGCGCCCGTGGTGCTGCTGGATCGTGACTGGCCTGGCACCGATTGGCGCGACACCGTTCATAAGTTCGCCTCAGCGGGTTCGGGGCCGTGTGTGATCTTGCTTTCGGCCGTTGCAGACGACCACCTTTGGGAAGTGGTGGTCCGCTGCGGAGGATACGACGCACTCGCCAAGCCGCTCCAAGCGCAGGCCGTAGCGCGGGTGATCAAGCGTGCGTTGGCGTACCGCGACTTTGCGAAACAGTCGGCGCTTTCCACCACCTCTTTATGGGAAGAAGGCCAGCGGCCTTCGCAAATTACCCCCTCCTTGCGCACGCGAGCCTCTAGCCGGGGAGCATCGGCCGCTCGGGCTCACTGAATGGTTAGGCCGGCAAGCCGAACGATTAGCCGCGGAGGACGCGCGGGACGCAATTTCAAGTGCATGCAGGTGGCATGGCGCGTGCTCTATCCATTCGCATCGGGAAGAGCCATCCGGAGCGTCATCAAGCGCATCGAGGAGGGAAGTGCGGCCGGGAGAGCGGAGGCTTCCGGCCGTACTTGCGCTGTGCCGCATCCCGCCTGCGCACGCGGCTCGGAAGCGTTGATTCTACTCATTGACAGTCTTCCCGTTCCCATGACAGTCTTCCCGTTCCATCCGGCGCATTGTCCGGCGGCCCTGCTAATCTTAGACCGCACGAGTTTACATGGTTGTTCACGGTTGTTTACGATCGGTCTCGTGCCCGTTCTATCCGGCGCATTGTGCGGAGGCCCGGCTGAGCCGCGACCGGAGGGAGCGGTTGCCAAAAACTAACCGCGTTGTCCCGCATACCCCTCGCTAACGGGGTGCCCTCTGGGCCCGGCTCAGGACCGTTGGCCGCTCTCTACGTCTGCTCCAAGCCGACCCATTTGCCGGCGATCGGAGGCTTGTATTCCAGGAGCCGGCCAACCAGCGATTCCACACATGTGTCGGAAATGACGATGCGGCGGTAAATCGCCTTCAGAAAACCCTCCGCCATGGCGTGATCGAACAAAGCGAGGAGTTGGTCATAGTAGCTTTCGACATTGAGAATCCCGCACGGCTTGCGGTGTAAGCCGAGCTGCGTCCACGTGACGACCTCGCAAAATTCCTCGAACGTTCCGAAGCCGCCGGGCAGCGCAATGAAGGCATCCGACAACTCGGCCATTAGCGCCTTGCGTTCGTGCATGGAACCGACCACCCGTAAGTCGGAGAGACCCCGGTGGGCGACCTCTCGTTCCACTAATCCCTCCGGCATGATGCCAATAACCTCGCCGCCAGCCTCGAGCGCGGCGTCTGCCAGCGTTCCCATCAAACCCGTTCGGCCCCCGCCATAGACGATCCCGATGCCTTGCGCGGTGAGATGCCGCGCGAGCGTCACCGCCGCGGCCGCGTAACCGGGGCGGGACCCGGAACTGGAGCCGCAAAACACGCAGATCCGCCGGCCCGTGTCCACGGTCATTTCAACCAAAGGATAGCTCTTGGAAGGCGGGCTTCAGCCCGCGCGAGGCTTTAGCCTCGCTTCCCCAGGCGGGACTGAAGTCCCGCGCGGACTAAAGTCCGCCCTCCACAAGCATCTTCAATGGGCGGGTTTACTCCCCTCTGGAGTCCCTGATCGTCATCAGGCTGCCTACGTCGGCGTCGCGATCCAGAAGAAATCCGAGATTGGGAGCCATCATTTCCTCCCAACTCTGGAAGCCCTGGTAGACCCACCGGTTCGGATCGGGATTGTTCTTGTTATTCGCCGAATTGTCATAGCTGAAATCGAAGATCATGCGCGAGCCTTTGGGAATTTTGAGCGACGTGCGGTAGGAGATCTGCCAGTTGAAATCGTAGTGGGGGACGTCCAGCACTACTTCTTCGTGTCCGTCAGGATAAACAATTCGATATTGAGCGCTCTTCCCTCGCACGTGGGCGTGGGGCCGCAATCCGACGAGTTCGACATCTTTCAGGAATGTGATTTCCATCGGCGGGGCGCGGTAATCGCCTTCGTTGGGCGGGATCGCAAATTCGGGATTGTACGCAGACGAGAACACGGCGCGCGTGCTGGCGGACGTGGGCGCAATCACCGGCGTATCCTCGCCGGCTCCCTGCACCACGAACTTCTTCGACGGCGGCGTCTTCGCGACGGTGAATCCGATCTTGGTCCGGTCCACTACGGCATTGCCATTGGTCGTAAAGTGCAGGCTCACGATAATGTCCGATCCCGCGGGCACCAACTTTCCTGCATTCCATCCGCGATAGTCCTCGAACGTATTGCCCGGCAAATAACAAAAATCGAGATTCTGGCGGAGGGTTGGATGGCCCTGCCGGAGCTTGACCTCGGTCGTACCCACATCGCGGGTGGCGATGATCATCCCGGGCAGTTCTCCGAATCCGCTGTTGCCTGGGGTCGGGTTTCCGGTTGCATCGCGAGGCACCTGTTCCCACTCGTAGCGGTTGTACACGGTGGTGGGTTTATGTTTCTCGAAACTGAAGCAGATGTGGTGGACCACCGAAGGGTCACCTGCCAGTATCTCCATCGAAGTGACCCACGTGTCGGTCTTGAAAGGCGCCGGGAACGCGATCAATTCCCATTCCAGAACGCCTTTCGCGGGCACTTCATGAGCGGGCATATCCATAACGACATCTGGCTGGATCGCCCAGCCGCCGGAAGGCCACACGATGGGAGCGGGCGCGTCTTTCCGATCGCCCTCGGCGGCGCCAGTGTCGGCCCATTTCACCAGCGTATCGATCTCGGCCTGTTTCAGGGAACGGTCATTTGTGAAATGTCCATACTGCGGGTCGGCAGACCAGGGAGGCATCTTCCGCGCCGTCACCGCGGTCTTAATCGCCTTGGCCCAGGGACGGGCTTCCGGATAGGTGATCAGCGACATCGGAGCCGCCTGGCCGGGCCGATGACAGCTTTGGCAGTTCTTTTGAAGAATCGGAAGCACGTCTTTAGTGAAGGTGACAGGGAGAGCCTGGCCGGCCGTTAAGCCGGCAAGCGCCGCCCCCAATCCCGCGATCATTAAGCGCGTCATAAGGTCTCCTCCGTTGAGAATCTGCAAACTACCAGAACCGCTCCCTCTGGTCGCGGCTCAGCCACGGGATCCTGCTGCCGTGCGCTACAGAGCCACGACCGTAGGGAGCGGTTCCCCGGGCTAGCGTCAGCTACTGCTTCGCGGCTTTCCCCGCCCCGGCGGCAGCTCTCGTCATCGGCTGGCTTTCAATCCACACGATGTACGACGGCTCCCTCCTGGAAGTCGCCTGTGGATTGGCCGTGGGCTCCCCATGCAGTTCGTAGCGAAAAACCACCAGAACCTTCTTCCCATTGCAATCCGACTTGATTTTCGCGGCCTTGACGGCTGCCTCGGCGGGGGGCGTCAGCAGCTTGGGCCCGTCGGCGTAGGCCGAGGTGACCTGCGATTCCAATTTGTCCACGGCGCCTTGCGGAGTCACTTCAAAGTTGACCCACACGGTGCCATCGACTTTCTGTTGTAGCGCGGCCCTGGGAAATTCCGGCGTGGCCAAAGTGTCGAAGCACTCGAGTCCGGCCGGAGGCGGCGGGGGCGGCGGCGCCGGCGGTCCACCCTTGCCCCCTCCTTTTCCACCACCTTTTCCGCCTCCGCCTCCCTGTGGCGGACCTTGCGCGAAAATCAACGAGATGGTGAGCGCCGCGGTCGCAGCGACTAAAAGTAATTTGCGCATTTCTGTGTCTCCCTGAGATGTTCGGTTCGGGGCCCGCCACCTGCGACGAGGCCCAACAGATAAGGGTATACCCGGCGCGGCCGAATCTCAAGTGTCAGAATTTCAAAATTTCCCTTGCGGTCGACGGCTGTGGAGGGCGGGCTTCAGCCCGCGCGAGGCTTCAGCCTCGCTCGTCCAGCGGGACTCAAGTCCCGCGCGGACTAAAGTCCGCCCCCCAAAAGCGTCTTCAATCGGGTACCCGCTGAAATTCCAGCTCCGGCAATCTGGGGATCGCGGCAATCAGCCGGCGAGTATATTCGTGCCGCGGGTTGTGGAAGATTTCCTCCACTGGACCCGACTCCACAATTTCGCCGCGCTGAAGAATCGCCACTCGATGGCAAAGCGACGCCACCGAGGCTAGATCGTGGGAGATATATAAGATTGCGATCTTGCGCTCACGGTTGAGACGTCGGAACAGGGCCAGGATGTCTGATTGGGTGATGGTGTCGAGAGCGCTCGTAGGCTCGTCGGCGATCAGCAGCGCGGGATGGTGCAAAATCGCAAGCGCAATGAGGAAGCGCTGCGCCATCCCAGCGCTGAGGCTGGAAGGATATTGGCGCAGAAACTCTCGAGTCGAGGGAAGGCTCACGCTTTCCATCAACCTGGTGCACTCGGGCTTGCTTTTCGCGTGCGCCCTCCAGGCTTCTTCGATATGCGATTCGAGTCTCAGAGTGGGGTTCAAAGCGGCGAGGGGAGTTTGCGGAACCAGAGCGATGTGGCGTCCGCGCAAGCGGCGCATCTGAGCGTTCGGCAGCTTCAGCAGATCCATATTTGAGCCGTTGCCGGGGCCGCGAAAAAAAATCTCGCCGCGGCAGACGCCGCCCTTGAGACCCAGCAGCCCCAAAATCGCGGCGGCGATGGTGCTTTTGCCTTCGCCGCTCCGGCCCACCAGGCCCAGGATTTCGCCCTCCTCGATTTCTAGCCGGACATCTCGAAGAACTTGGGCTTTGCCGCGATAGTCCGCCGCGATGCGCAGTTCGAGCAGGCTCACGATCCCGGAATCCGCAGGCGCTCCGCGTCCCAGAACGTGTGGGGCAAAAATGGCGACACTTTTACACCTTTGGCTCGGGGCGATACGGCCGCGAGTGCGTTGGGATGTAGAAGATAAATTACGGGCGCCTGCTCACGGAGAATCTCCTGCACCCGATCGAAATCTTTCTTCCGCTCGCGAGTATCCGCAGAAGCCGCTTGCGCCAGCATCAAGCGATCGATTTCCGCTTCCCAGGCGGTCTCCGGTGATTTTTCCGCCGGATTCCACGGATGGTTGCTCGCCGAACTTAGCAGCACATTCATCCATTCCTTCGGGTCCTCACCAATGTCAACCAGCCCCAAAAGACACGCCTCGTAATCGAGCGTGCGCGTGATGCGCTCGATCAGCGACGGAAAATCGAGCGTGACGACGTTCACTTTGATCCCGATTCTGGCGAGGTCGGCTTGAATCATGGCGGCCATCCGCTCACGCGTCTTGCTTCCGGCATTGGTGATCAGGGAAAATTCCACTGCCTGGCCGCGGGAATCGCGCAGCGTTCCAGAAGAGAGATGAAATCCGGCGGATTCCAGTCGCTTGATCGCCAATCCGGGATCGAACGCCGGCGGTTTCACCGCGGAATTGAACCAGAGTTTATTGGACGGCGATACCGGACCCGAAGCGGCGCTGGCGTGGCCGCGATAAGCCACGCGGCACAAATCCGCGCGGTTGATGGCTTCCGATACGGCTTGGCGGAACGCGGTGGAAGCGAACCATTCCCGGGACGGAGCGCCAAGCGGCGCGCGCTTGGACTGATTGAACCAAAGGAATTCCACGTCGGTCGTAGGACCGGCATCCACCGCCGCGCCGGGCGAATCGGCGGCTAGTTTTTCGTACAGCTCGGGGCTGAGTTTATCGATGAGCTGGATTTCTCCGCGGCGGAAGCGAAGCAATTCCAGATCGCGGTTTTCTTCGATATCCAGGCGGATGTCATCCACTTTGGGTAGCGGAGAGCCGTCGGAGTCGCGCTTCCAGTACATGGGATTGCGCTTGAGCAAGATGGACACGCCGGGTTTGCGCTCGGCGATGAGGAACGGTCCCAATCCGGGCTCAGGCTGTTGGGTCGCCCCAGCCCGGATCATGGCCACTTCGTCGAACATTCGTTCGATGCCCGCCACGGGCGCTGGGAACTCCACGGAGACGGCCGCGGGGCCTTGCGCCTGAATTTGCACGGCGCCTTTATCGGTTTTGAACGAGTCCGCGACAGGCGCGTGCAGCGCGGGGTCCAGCAGGCGGTGAAAGCTTTCCACCACGTCCGCGGAGGTGAACGCGGCGCCGTTCGGAAACTTCACGCCGGTCCGAAGGCGTAACACGATGCGCGCGCCGCCCTTTTCGATTTTCCAGGATTCCGCCAACTCGGGGTCCGCTTGCCGGGTCAGGCGATTGATCCGGATCAAAACGCCTTCCGTCAGGTAGCGGACGGCATCGGCGGACTCGTCGGCGGCGAGATAGGGATCAAGGGTCTTGGGTTCGCCGTGAAGGGCGAAGCGAAGATCAGCGCCGCCGGCGAGGCCGGCGAATAACAGGAGAGCGCACAGGCCGCCGGGCGCGGCATCAAACGACTGAGAAACTTGGGCGAAGTGGCCGCGCCCGGCGAGTCCGTTGTGGGCGAGTTTCAGAAGATAGAAGAATTGTTTCAAACGGAATCTTCCTTGCGCGACAGAATCGCTTGCAAACTCGTCACTACGGCAGCGAGCAACACCGCGGGCGCGAACAGCCACCATTGCCGGAACGACGGAGCGCCTTCCAGTTCCCGCAGCATCCCGCCCCAGGAAGGCAACGGCTCGGCGATGCCCAGCCCGAGCATTCCGAGCGTCGCCTCCGCGAGAATATAGGCAGGAACGGCCACCCAGAACTGGGCCCACAACACCGGCGCCACGTTCGGCAGAAGCTGCCGCCACAGGACTCTCGCGGCGCGGCAACCCGCGGCTTGAGCTTGAAAGAAAAATTCGGAGGTCTTGATGCGGCGCACCGCCGCGCATACCACTCGCGCGGGAGCGGCCCAACCGAGCGCACCCAGCAGCGCAAACGTGAGGGCGATGGAAGCCAGGGGCGCCGCGTTCAGCGGCAGGAAAGCGCGGACCATCAGCAGCAGGAAGAACCACGGCAGCGATAAAAACAAATCGGACGCGGTTTGTAATGCGCCATCGAGGAAACCGCCCATCCATCCCGCTCCGCCGCCGGCGAGCGCCGCGGCCGCGCAGGAAACCAGAGCCGCAGCGGGCGCAAGCGTCAGAGAAATTCGCGTTCCGTACCACAAACGCGCCCAGCGGTCGCGGCCGAGCGCGTCGGTACCGAGCGGGAACGCGCGGGAGGGAGGCGCGTCTGGCCGATCGCGGAATTGCGTGTCGTACCGCGCCCGCGTCCACCATTCGGGGGCGATCGCCGCCATCCCTACCAGACTCAGAAAAACGAGAGCACAACCGCGGACAACCTTCATCGCGTAGCCTCCGGCTTTCTTTCCTCACCCCAGGGCCGAGCCCCGGCCAGAGTCATGGCTACGGTGGTCGCGAGCGCGACGAGCATTGTCACATTCACCAGCACAGGGAGATCGCGAGCCAACGCCGCTTGCCACGCCAACCGCCCCAATCCAGGCACTTCACAAATGGCCTCGATGGGGATAGCTGCGCCGATTGCCATGCTTACAGAGGCGGCGGCGAGCGCCAGTAGTTGCGGCGCGCTGGGAGGCAGAACGTGAGCGAAGAGAATGCGACTTTCGCTCAGCCCTCGAGCGCGCGCCATGAAGACGTGCGGGGCGCCATAAGCCGGAACGATCAGATTGCGCGCGAAGCGGAAGATTTTCGGCGCCACCACGATCATCAGCACCACGCCCGATGTCAGTCCCGCAAGAAGGCAGACGTAAGCAGCCACCGCCGCCGGAACGCTCAGAAGCAACGCGGCGGCGGCACTGGATAAGCCGTCATAGAGGTGGGCGTTGCGCCAGCGGCCCGCGGGGATCGCCGCGGCGAGTCCGATCAACCACGCCCCACCCAAGCCGATGGCCAATTCGCGCAAGGTTTCCGGCGCGCGGTCGGCAATCAGCGCGGCGATGGGCGCGCGGTTAGATTCCGAGTAGCCGAGGTCGCCGTGAACTGCGCCGCGCAGATAGCGGATGAAATTCGCGTTCACACTCGCATCGCTCGCTTTTTCCGCGCGCAGAGCCGCCAGATTCTCTTCGCTCAAGTGCGGATCGAGCTCGCGCTCATCCACCAGCGCGCCCGGAGCATAGCGCACCAGCAGGGCGCAAATAAATCCAGCAGCGAGCACAATCAGGACCATGCGGGCCAATTGGGCAAGGAGACGGTTCATGGCGCCCGTATCCCTTATCGGCAGCGGCGAAAACGATTTGCGCCAGAACCGCTTCCTGGGGCGCGCGGCTTTTCTGAAAGGGATAGAGTTAGGCTTCTTGGGATTTAAGTACAATCCCGCGGCGGCGGCGATGTCAGACGCGGCACAGGAAATCAGAGCACTTCGGAAGTACCTCAGCAGCAAAGGCTAAGGGATGAATCCCGACTTCCGTTTCGGAAACCGCCATCGCCATCGCTCGGAACCCGCAGTCCGGGTCACGTTCGCTGGGTTGCTAATCTTGATCCCCAGCTTTCCTCTCCAGCGCTGAGGACCTCTGAAGGCATTCGGCCAAATCCACCGAATGCACACCGTGCGCCTCGGCTATGTAGTCCTCCGGCCGGCAGGTGAAAACAACGACCTGGATCTCCGCCGCAACCTCGCGCAGAAGATCGCGCAGCCACAACATACGAGCTGGATCGCTCTGCGTAAGCTGGTCGTCCAGCACCACGGAGCTTTTCAATTGCTGGCCGAGGGTGAGCCGGAAAATGGTGGCAAGCTGATCGCGCGTGCCGACGGAAAGCAACGAAACGGACCGTTCGTCTCCGCCGACGGAGATTCCTTGCGTCCTTAAGTCCGGCCCAAGCGCAAGCTTCCCGTAGCGGCCGAGGGTGAGATCGGTAAAGCGTTTCGCGATAGGAGGCGCCAGTAACCGGCCCAGGTTCGATCCTTCTTCGCGCTCGGCTTCCCGCAGAGTGTCCCGAAGCAGTTGCCAGGCGTTATACTCACGCTCGACGCGGCGCTCACGCTCGCGGGCTGATTCGAGCTCCCGCGCCGCGTCTTCAGCCCGTTGGCGGGCGACTTCGCCCCCCACCTGCTGTAACGCGCCGCGCCCCTCCTGAATCTTGCCCTCGATCTCCTTCACCCGGTCGCGCTGTGTCCCCCACGCGCAGTGCAACTTCTCAATGTTCTCCTCCGTGACGGGAGGACCTTCGACGTCTGCCGAAACTTCGCGCACCAGATTCGGGTCAAGCTTAGACGCCGCTTGTTGGAGCCGCTGGAGATCGGCCTTTTTGGTGGCCGTGCGCAATTGCGCCTCGTTCGAGGCCTCGGCCGCTTTTTTCTGCTCGTCTTCCGCATCGGACACTGCCTTGTCTAAGTCGTGGACCGCTTGCTGGGCAGAGGTCAGAGTTCGATCCTCCTTGCTGGAAAGCCGCTGGATTTTTTCAACGATCTCCGCGAGCTCCGGCTCCAACTCCGCCTGGCGATCAAGGCTTTGCGCGAGTATCTGGCGCCAGTCCCCTTCCAAGCCTGCTTGCATGTGGTCCAGATCGGCGGAAGCTTGTTCAAGCGAGTTCTTTTTCTCCTCCACGGTGGCGCGGGCAGCGGCCCAATCGCCGCCAGATCGCTTTTCCTCGGCAGTGAGCGTTTCCAGCTTTGGGCGAAGCCGTTCGAGTTGTTTTTCCGCCGCCGATGCATCCGCGATGCGCAGCTTACGCGCCTTCTGCTCCAGCTTCGCGAGATCGGGGTCTTCCAAATCTTTCTGCGCCGCTGCCAATTGCCGCTGTCGATCTTTTAAGAGCGCTGCCCAGCCGGGCTGGCCTGCAATGAGCTGGTCGAGTTGTTCGGCCCTCACGCGCGCAGCTTGGATCTCGCGTGCGCGACGGTCGGCTTTGCCGGCCAACTCCGCAAGCTGCGCGAGGCTATCCACGTGAGCCGCGCCAAGCGCCGGCTGCGCTTCTGCACGCCACCGCGCTTCCAACCGCTCTTTTGCGGCGCGCGCATCGGACGCGCCGCCGGAAACGGCGATCTCTGCGACATTATCGATATCGATGCGTAATTGGCCGCGCGCGCTCGTCTCAAGCGCGTTGCCGCTCAAGATGTGCTCCGTCGGCTCGCCACCATCGCGCTGAATCCTTACGCGCAACTCTTGGCTTGGTTGAAGCCTCACACTAAACCCCACGTTGAGCCCGGCTGCCGCGACCTGCAGATCGGTTTCCAAGCGCCGGAGATTTTCGAGTTCGGCGGAAGAAGGCAGCGCAAACTTGGGCTGCGCGGCTTCCAGCGCCGCCGCGGCTGCGCGCTTTTGCGCGGCTTCTTCCCGCCAGGCGTTTTCTTGCGACAAGCCTGTTTGCGCTTCCTGACAGAGCAGCCAAAATCGAATCGCGCGCAATTCGCGATCCTGACGCTGGGCGTCGATTAGAGCGAGCGTCGCCCGTTCCCGCTCCTGATCCAGCTTTTCAAGTTCCTTGACCCGCGTGCTCAAATCGGAATCAGCCGCGCGAACCTTCACATCGGCCTCTTCAATCCTGCGAAGCTTATCAATCACAGACTGAATTCGCGTCTGATCCGCTATCAGTTCCGACCGCCGCGCTTCCAGTCTGCTTGACTCAAGCTGCCGCTGGCGAGCGCGGTCTTCGTTCTGCATCTTAGCGAGTTCTTCCCGCGCCGCTTGCGCCTTCTCGTCCGCCTCTTTCACTGCGGCGCTGGCCGTCCGTTCCTTCTCGATTGCCATGGCGGCTTGACGTTCGCTTTCTTGGTAATCGCTATCGGCAGCGGCGCACTCCTGTAATTGCCGCAAGACTTCCGCGCGGCGAAACTCGCGCTCCGACTCCTCCGCGTCGTGTTTGGCCTCCAGCTCGCGGTCATGCAGATCCTGGATTTGGCTTTCGAGCGCCTGGGTCTCGTTCAGCTCCCGCCGGCGATCTTCATTGCGTCTGGTTTTCTGCTCGATCTCCTCGCGCAGTCTGCTCCACGGCGAACTCTTTCCCTGCCGGCGCTTTTGATTCGCCGTGAATGCTTCGTCCACGCGCTCCTGCACGCGCGTCAGCACTTTCTTAAACAGCGGATCTTCGGCCATCGCCTGCAAAGCCGCGGCGACTTGCTTCCGGCCCGAATCTTCGGGGCCGCTGCCCAGGGCCTGATCGAAAATCGCCTCCTCGTGGTCTTGCTCGCCCAACAGGGCAGTCACCAGAAACGTGGCTTGCATGCCCTTCTTTCGATCTTTGCCGCCCGGAGGAACCAAACCCCAGTTCAGGATATCCCTCAGCCGCCCGTCGACATCGCGGCCGCGAGCGTCGGTGGTGAAGTCGATGCCATTGCGCGATTCGTCCAGGAAGGCCTTGGCGGCGCCGAACGTCTTCCGCACGCGCCAGATGCACTGCTCCTCGCTCTCGAAAACGAAGCCGACGTATGGCTCGCCCTCGCCGTCCCAACTGACGAACTCCTCGTGCTCCTTGGCGGTTGTTTGCAGCAGAAGCGCGGCACGGATCGCCTGGACCAGACTCGATTTGCCCAGGTCGTTGGGGCCATACAGAACATTGAGACCGGTGGTAAATTCGACTTTCGCCTTCCGGATGCAACGGAAGTTCTCGACCTCCAGGGAGATGAGTTTCATCCTAAAAACACCGTTTTTACCGCTGCCTATGGTCGCGGCTCTGTTTTGAAGAGGTTCATTGTCCCGCACCTCCACTTCGCGCGTGCGGGGCGCCGGCGGTTTGGCTGCGCTCTTCCGCTAGAGTCTTGTACAGCAGAACCAGCGCCTCCCGCGCAGTCTCGCCATCTTCACCGGCTTGCTCTCCCCGCGACCGCAAGTTGGCAATGGCCGCATTAAGCACGTCGGGCAAATCGCGGTGGAAATCGCCCGCATCGCGTACGCTCACTTGCAATTCGTCCAGGTTTTCGCACAACACGCCTGCTCTGCCCACCCTCGCCTCATTGCCTTTCAGTTCCTCTAGAATCTCATCCACGCGGGCGCGTTCGGAAACGCTCACCTCCATCGCCAGCGTCAAGCGGAGCACGCAATCCTTGAGATCCTGCCCACGCAAATCTTCCAGCTCTTCCATGCTGGAGCAACGTTTATCCATCCATTTCCAGCGAGCCACTCGCTCCTTGTGAATGAGGGGCATCCGGCGGTGGCGCGGAAAAAAGATAATAGCTGCGCTGCCGGCGTCCATTTCGTCAAAGGTGGTGGGTTCAGGAGTGCCGGGATAAACGGTGGGCGCGATTTTGGGAGGATATTCGCGAAAGCCATGCGTATCCCCGAGCGCGAGATAGTCCAGACCTCGCTGCTCCGCGGCATTCCTGGCAACCGGAAAGTTCATCTGATGCCCTTTGGCGTCGAAGGTTGTTCCATGGGCGAGGCCGATGCGAATGCGCGAATCGCCCGGCGTCCGCTGCGGGATGCGCGAAGTGGGATCGTCCGCGCCCGCCCGGCTGCGGCAAGGAACCGCGTAAAGAACTGCGTCCTGAGAGATCGCGAATTCGAAATCGTCGCGGTCCACCACATGCACCCAGGCCGGCAGCGACCGCCGGAAGGGATGATCGGCCGCCCAAACGGAGTTGGGCCGCAGCGGATCGTGATTGCCCGGCAACAGAAAGACAGGACGCTGGGTCCACTTCCGGCGCCCGAACAGCTTCAGCAGTTCGCGCCACCACTGCTCTTGCGGCGCGGGTTCGTCGAATAAGTCCCCGGCGCACAACACCGCATCGACCGCATGGCTCTCGGCGAGACCCAGGAGCTTATCCACGGCTTCGATGCGGGCCTGGGTCAGCTTGGGCTGATCCTCGGCCTCAAATCCTGGAAAGCTTTGGCCCAGGTGCCAGTCGGCCGTGTGCAGGATCTTTAACGCCACATCCTGGTCCTCCCCGTCGATCTTCATTCGAGAACGAACTCCACATCCAAGATTCGGCTCACGCGAGGCGGACGGTAGCGCCGCCGATGGGCGTGCTCGCGCCATTTTTCGTAATCGTCATCGCGGCGCTTTTCGAGGCGCTCGGTTTCCGTCTCAAGGCGCTCCATCTCCGCTTGGATGGTGTGAACGTGCTTTTCCGCTTCGTCCCGCGCCTGGGAACCGAGAGCGGCGTCGCGCCGGTCCTCGGCGGCGGCCAACGTTTTGGTTGCCGCGCTTAACTGTCTCCTCAGGACCAGGAGCTGGTCCTCGACGTAGCGCTCGATTTGCTCGAGATTGCGCTCAAAGCGCGGCTGCTCGTAGTAGGAGACTTCGGTCTGGTCCAGGAAAATCATTTCCTCGATCGCGTCTTCCAAACGGTCGTCCAAGCTCAGAGGTGCCGCAAACGGTGGGCGATCCGCGGGCGCTTGTCCGAGAAGCCAAAGCGCGGATTCTCGATCCAACGGTGCGTCTTCTCCTTCCAACAAAGCAACCGCAACAAGTCGGTCGACTCGCTCGAAGCCGTCATAGTGGACTTGGCTCAGGGCCAGACAGCCTCGCTTTCCATGTGACGATCCGAGCAGCGGAGGAGCGCCTGGGGCGAGCTTCCAGGCCACGCAAAAACGCCGGCCACTTGCCTGGCGCGCTTCTTCGACGGCCGCTCGCACGAGCGGATGGCCCAGATGCAGTGGATCGGCTTCGCCCAGTTCTTTCACCCGGCCCACCACGAACGTGCCGCCGCCG
Organism: Bryobacteraceae bacterium; assembly: GCA_036521975.1. Taxonomy (GTDB): domain Bacteria; phylum Acidobacteriota; class Terriglobia; order Bryobacterales; family Bryobacteraceae; genus Palsa-187. Next base: position 9,494 of record DATDGT010000415.1, on the reverse strand, counting down.
GCCAGATCGTCCGGCAAAAGCGCGGAGGGGGGAAGCTCGAATCGAATGTGGCGGTCGCCGGCGGTCCGCCGAAAGGAAATTCCGCGCGCGGCGAGAAAGCCCGCAATCAAGCGGTCCAGCTCGCCATCGACGCGGGCGAGCCCTTTCGGCAATTCCGTCTTCAAGCGGCGAAACACTTGCTTGACCGGTTCATCGAAACGAGTCTCGATCAGACCGGCGGTGCGCGCCCAGGTCTGTTCATACTTCGTTCTTTCGCCCTCCATCTCTTCTCGCAGATGCCGGAGCTCGCTGGCGATCTCGTCGAGCGTGCGGGCGCGCTCGTAAATCTTCCGCAGCTTGGCTTCGAAATCGCTTCCGAGGACGCCGGCGAGCTTTTCTGGCGCTTCCGTGGAAGGCTCGTGGAGCACGGCGTCGGAGGCATCGAGGACCTTGCCGAACAAATCGAGCTTGCGGCTCAGGATTTCCAACGTCAGCCGCTGCGCCTCGTTATCCGAGGCCAGGAAGTTGATTACGGTGACATCCCGTTCCTGACCGTAGCGATGGCAGCGGCCGATGCGCTGCTCGATGCGCTGGGGATTCCAGGGCAAATCGTAGTTGACGATCGTGTCGCAGAATTGCAGGTTGAGTCCTTTGGCACCGGCTTCGGTGGATATAAAGACCCCCTGCGAACGCGTCTTGAACTCATGGACCAGGGCCAAGCGCATGGCGGCGTCGCGGGTCGGGCGCTGACGAGGAGGCAGGCTATTGCCGATTTCCTCTTGCCAGCGCCGCAGGGCCTGCTGAGCGCGCGGGGAATCGTTAGTTCCGCGAAACAGCGTGACGTCTTCGGACGCACATCCGCCTTTGCCGGTCAGCAAGCCCCGCAGATACTCCTGCGTCACCAAAGATTCGGTAAAGATGGCGACGCGCCTGCTTTCGGCGGGACGCTCGCTCACGATCCGCATTACATCAAGGAGCTTCTCCGCCTTGCTGTCGCGGCGAAGGGATTCGGCCTGGCGAATGAACTCGCGCACTCTGGCGAGCTCCCGCTCGACCTTCTGTAACTCTAGGGCGGCCTCAGGCGGGTCGCTTTGCTCCTGCGCGGTTTGCTCCTCGATATCCTCATCGTCAAGATCGTCCAGAATGGCACTGCCGGCATCGGGTTCGCCTCGCAGTAGATTCTCCAGCCGCTGCGCGACTTTCCGAAGGCTGGCTGCCAGAGCTTTGACAGAGGACCCCATCAGGCGGTGAAAACCGATGAGCAGAAGCTGGCGCTGGTTTCCCCGAAACGCGAACAGCCGCGGCTCCAGCAGATAAGCCGTAACTCCGTCGTAGAGGGACTTTTCTTCCAGCGTCATAGAATATTCGAAGATTTGGGCGTGCCGGCCGACGAAGGGACGCTCGAGGAACTCCTGAGCTTGCCTGCGCAACGTTCGCCGGACCACGGTTCCCAGCCGCCGGCGCAGCTCGTCGTCCTGACCGGGGACAAGCTTCCGGTCGTCGCCTTCGCAAAATACGTCCCGGAAAGTGGCAAGACTCCCGAGCAGAGTTCCAGTCGGCTCGACATACTGGACCAGCCCCCAGAGCTCGGTGAGATTGTTCTGAATGGGCGTGGCGGTGAGCAGCAGCACAGGAGTCTGACGCAGGAATCCGCGAACCCGATCTGCGATGCGAGCGCCGTCCGAATCCGAGCGGTAGACGCCGTGCTTGTCGTAGCGGCGGTAGATATTGGCGAAGATCTCGTGCGCCTCATCGACAACGCAGAGGTCGAACGAATCACTGCCGCGCAGGATGGCCGCCCCGCGTTCGCTGCCGGCCGCCTCGCGGCCGATCAGAAACACGCCCTCCCCCGAAAACGCTCCAGAATCTAGCCTGGCTTCCGTGGCTTGGATGCCGAAGAGCCGGTAGAGCTCGTCCTGCCATTGCCCGAGCAACGGTTTGGGCACGATGAGCAGGATGCGACGGGCAGTTCCTTCGGCGCGCAATTGCGCGAGCACCAGGCCCGCCTCAATGGTCTTGCCGAGACCGACTTCGTCGGCCAAAATGCAACCGCCTTCGGAAATCCGCTTTAGGGCGAAAATCACCGCATCGATTTGGTGGGGATTGGGGTCGATGCGGCCCTGCCGTTGGGAGAAAGCATACCGCTCCTCTTCGTCGGCCCTGCGAAGGCGCACAACTTGCTCGGCGAGGTAACGACGTTGAATAGGATGTGGAACGGTCACTGAAACTTTTCGGTTTCTCCACATTATCTCAATAGTGGTTCCGGCATTGTTTTTTCTCTCGCTATTTGCAATATTATGAAGCTGGAGTCCGTCTTCCAAAAGCGTCTTCGCGGAGCCGTCGATTCGGCTAAAATTTTCGTACTGCGATCACGACGCCACTTGCCCACACAAGGGGCAGGATTTCGAATTCCGCGTTCGCGGCCAGCCGCTCGATCAAGACCGGGATCTTTTCCGCGTGGCCTTCCGGCCAGTTGCGTTGTGGAAGCATATCGTCAATCACGTAAAAGCCGCCGGCCTTCACCACCGCCAAGGCGCTCTCGAGATCCTCGTATTTCCCCGGCATCGCGTCTGCAAAAACAAGATCGAAGCTTCTGGGCGGTTGAGAGCGCAAGAACTCCGAAGCCTCACCGGTCACCAGCGTGAGCCGGCCATCTTGCCCGAGGATGTCCTTCGCAACTTGCTGTACCTCGGCGTCGTTATCGACGCTGACGAGGGTCGCTCGATCGTCCATGCCATCGAGCAGCCATGCCGTGGCGACACCGGTCCCCGTTCCCAACTCCAAGAAGCGTCCTCCCGGCTTCGAGGCAGCCAGCGAGCGCAGCATCGCGCCCACCAAAGGCTCGGAAGCCATCGAGAACAGAAGTTTCAGGGTTCGCTCCCGGATGGCCAGGAGTTGGTACGGCCAATGGACATATTTGAGGTCGTCCACACAGACAGGTTACCCCAAAGGCGTCCGTTTTCGACGCAGCGGGTATGGCAAGTTGACCACGGCCAATACTCTATCCGTGTCAAAAATACAACACTATAGAATCCGCAAGTCTTTTTTAATCAAAAGTATAGAACTAGGTAATCTAATCTGGTACAATGGCGTCCAACTCGATGACGATCCCCCGTAGAGAGATTATCATTGCAGTTTGAGACCACCATTCAGTGCCCAGTGGAGGCATCGGGCGTGGGGCTGCATTCCGGCGTCCCGGTGCATATTCGAATCCTTCCCGCGCCGGCATCCACGGGAATCGTCTTCCTCCGCACGGATCTGGATCGCTTTTCGATTCCCGCAAGCTGGCGCCACGTGCAGAAGGTGAGCTATGCCACCAGCCTGATGCGGCAGGGCGTACTGATTTCCACCACCGAGCACCTTCTGAGCGTGTTCTACAGCATGAGCGTGGATAACGCGTACGTCGAAATCGACAATCTGGAGGTGCCCATACTGGATGGAAGCGGACAGCCCTTTGTGGAACTGATCCGCCGCGCGGGCATCAAGCGTCTTCGCAAGCCGAGGAAATATCTGCGAATCCGCACGCCGGTATCGGTGGAGGGTGGAGGAAAAAGGATCGGCATCTTCCCGGCGGAGCGTTTTCTTTTGACCTGCGACGTCTTCTTCGATCACCCCATGGTCGGCCGGCAGGTTCTGGAGATGGAAGTTTCGCCGGACCACTACGCCGAGTGCATCGCGCCGGCGCGCACATTCGGGTTCGAATATGAGCTCGCGCAGATGCGGAACATGGGTTTGATCCGCGGGGCTTCGCTCGAAAACGCGGTGTGCTTCAGCCGCACGGGGATTCTGAACGGCGAGGGATTGCGCTTCGGCGACGAATGCTGCCGCCACAAAGCCCTGGATTTGATCGGAGATCTGGCGCTGATCGGGCGCCCGCTGCTGGGACACGTGATCGCGGAAAGGGCCGGCCATGCCATGCATTTCGCGCTGGTCAATCGGATCATGAACGATCCGACGTTGTATGAAGTGGTGACGCTCGATGGATTTACCGCCCGCGGGGCTCGCAGCGCTTGAAGCAGTTACCCAATCTTCTGAGCCTGGCAAGGCTTCTGGCGGCGCCGGTTTTGTTTTGGCTCCTGTGGAGCGAGAGGTGGCGGCCGGCGTTAGCCGTTCTGGCCGGCGCGGCGGTCACTGACGCGTTGGATGGATTGGCGGCGCGCCGCTTCGACGCAGCCTCGCGCGCCGGTGAAATTCTGGATCCCGTCGCGGACAAGGTGTTAATGGGCGCGGCCTTCCTCGCGCTGGCGCTAAACGGGGGGGTCGAGAAATGGCTCGCCGGCCTCGTGGTGGGCCGCGACGCGCTCATTCTCTTGGTCGCCTCCGGTGGATTGCTACGTGCTTCGCGCCGCCGTTTCCCCCCTTCCCTGCTGGGCAAGGCGAGCACGATATTTCAAGCAACGTTCCTGATCGCATTGGTCGCGGCGCTCGCGTCGGCTTTTCCGCAATCGGTTCTTGCCCCTCTGAAATGGTCCACCGCCGCGTTCACGGCTTTGAGCGGCGCCGATTATGCTCGCCGCACCTTCGCCAAACCGGTAACCGACGGCTGAACAATCCAAGCTGAAGCGAGCCGTCGAAGGCGCTGCAACTGCACGCTTACGGCGCGCAAGTGGAAGACGTCACGTTACTAACTGTCGCCGAGGCGAGCTCGCTCCAGATCCCATCGGCGTATCCATCATGTAGTACGTTGTCGTCTGCTGAGGGCTGACGTCCAGCACGCCCTGGCTTTGATCGAAGCGCCCCACGGCGGGGCCGGCTGGAGAGGACTCGCGGATTTCGGTGGGCAAGACGCCGGAATACCAGGCCAAGCGACGATCAGTTCGCCGTCATCTCCCAGTGAGACGCCTCTCACCGTCAGATCCTGCGTCAGGAATGCCGAGCATCCATTGAGATCGCGACTTTGTGCCTGGAAGGCGTCCGCCGTAACCTGAAAATTCGAGGAGCAGGTTGTCCCGGTCACATAAACGGAGCCGTTGCCATCCAGGACGATTCCGCTAGGGGCCCAGGGGGTATCCATAGCCCGAGCCGCCCAATTGCGTCACGAACTCCATCGCTGTTCCCGACGGGTATCAGGACACTCAAAATCAGGGCGCGCACTTCGAGATAGCGAAAGATGCCCTACGCCAAATCCTGCTGCCTGATCGGCAGATGCCGGATGCGCTTGCCCCTAGCTTTGAACACTGCGTTCGCTACCGCCGGCGCGACGTTCGGCGTGGTCGCTTCGCCGATTCCACCGGGGTTGGCCGTGCTCGGCACGATGTGGACTTCCACCACCGGCATCTCATCAATGCGCAGCGGATCGTAGTTGTTGAAATTCGCCTGCACCACGCGCCCACGATCGATGGTAATCGCCTGCCGCAATGCCGGCCCCAGGCCGAACACAATGCCGCTTTGGACCTGCTGCTCGACGATCGCCGGATTCACCACCACTCCGCAGTCGATCGCACACGTGATCTTGTGGACCTTGATCTTGCCGTTGGTCACCGAAACTTCGGCGACTTGCGCGTTGAAGCTGCCGATATTATCGGTCAGCGCCACGCCGTGGTAGTGTCCGGAGGGAAGAGGCTTGCCCCATCCGGCTTTCTCGGCCGCCAGATTCAGCACTCCCAGCATGCGCGGATTCTTGGCCAGCAGCGTCCGGCGGAATTCCACCGGATCTTTGCCTGCCGCGCCCGCTAGTTCATCAATGAAGCTCTCGGTAAAGAACGTATTGTGCGAATACCCGACCGAGCGCCAGAACGTGCAGGGAATCCCCGTTTCTGTCGGATGATTGTCCACCAGAATGTTGGGAATCCCGGACCCGTAGCCCAGGTTGGCGATGCCATCCACCGCGTTGCGATCCACTCCGTTGTTGATGCCGGCAAACGGCTGCGAAGCCACCCGGCAGGTGAACGCCGTCAGATTTCCGTTGGCATCCACGCCGCCCCCGAACTTGGCGTAAGAAGCCGGGCGATACAGATCGTGTTGCATGTCGTCTTCGCGCGACCAGGTAAGTTTCACCGGCACGCCCGCGGCTTTGGAAATCTCCACGGCTTCGCTGACGAAATCGGCGCCGCCGCGGCGCCCGAATCCGCCGCCTAAAAACATTGTGTGGATTTTGATCTTGTCCGCAGGAAGCTTGGTGATGGATGCCGCGGTTTGCTGCGCAGCGGTCTGAATCTGCGTCGCTACCCACACGTCGCAACCATCGGGACGAACGTGAGCCGTGCAGTTCATCGGCTCCATGGGCGAATGGGAAAGGAACGGAGCTTCGTACACGGCGTCGACTCTTTTCGCCGCCGCGGCCAGCGCTGCATCCGCGTCGCCCACCTTGCGCGCCACCGCGCCCGGTTTCTCCGCGAGATCCATGAACGTCTGGCGAATCTTGGCGCTGGTTTGCGCCGCGTTCGGCCCTTCGTCCCACTGGACCTGCAGAGCTTTGCGCCCTTCCATGGCGTTCCAGGTGTTGTCGGCCAGAACCGCTACGCCGCTTGGGACCTGCACAACTTGCTTGACGCCGGGAACGGCTTTTGTTCTGGAATCGTCGAAGCTGGCGACTTTGCCGCCGAACACCGGACAGCGCGCGACCACTGCGTACAGCATTCCATCGACGCGCGCATCGATTCCGAATTTCGCGCGCCCGCTGATTTTTTCCGCCGTATCGACGCGCTTGATCGATTTGCCGATGATCTTAAAGTTCTTAGGATCTTTGAGGCTAACGTTGGTGGGCGCAGGGATCTTCGCCGCCGCGTCCGCCAAGCTTCCGTAGCTGAGCCGGTCATTAGTAGCGGTGTTGATCACCGCTCCTTCTTCGGTACGGCACTGCGCGGGGTCAACGCCCCATTTTTGCGCCGCCGCCTGGACCAACATCAACCGCGCGGTCTCTCCCGCTTTAAGCAAGGTGTTGTAAGTAGTGCGCACGCTGAGGCTGCCGTACGCGCCCATCATGCCGCCGAATTCCGGCGCAGGGCTCGGAATTTCCGTCTTGATCTTCTTCCAGTCGCAGTCCAGTTGCTCGGCCAGAATTTGGGAAAGGGATGTGAGCGTTCCCTGTCCCATCTCCGATTTGGTGATGGTGAATGTGACCGTGTCGTCCGGGCCGATGTGGATATAGGTATTTAGCTTGGCCGGCAAGGCAGCGGCTTGCGCGGCGAGTTTCGATTTTTCGGGAAGGTAGAAGCCGACCAGCAGCCCTCCGGCCGCACCAGCGCCGACCTTTAGAAATGTTCGACGATTTGAGCGCACAGCCTGCTCGTGGCGTTGTGCGCGGTCAAGCGAATTGGAGCGCATGCTCATGCGGCACCTCCCTTTCCGGCCTTGTACTGCGCGGCCAGATGCACCGCGCGCCGGATCGATTGATACGTCCCGCAGCGGCACAGATTGCCACGCATGGATTCGTCAATATCGGCATCGGTCGGAGGTCGGCTTCCAGGCTTATCTATCAAGGCCGCGGCGGTCATGATCTGACCGGACTGACAGTAACCGCACTGCGGCACGTCGGCTTCAAGCCACGCCTTCTGGACCGGATGGCTCAAGCCGTCCGCAGAAAGACCTTCGATCGTCGTGACGCTTTTGCCCGCGACGCTCGATATCTGTGTTCCGCACGAGCGCCGCGGCTGCCCGTCGATATGCACGGTACAGGCGCCGCAGAGTTGCATCCCGCAGCCGAATTTGGTTCCCGTCATCCCCAGCGTGTCCCGCAGCACCCATAAAAGGGGCATTTGCGGAACAACGTCGACGGTTTGGGGTTTGCCGTTGAGAGTGAACTTAACTGCCGCCACTGAAGACCTCCTTGCTCGAAGCTATCGGCTATCAGCCATCAGCTAGCTGAAAGCTGAATGCTGAATGCTGACGGCTGACAGCTCATTTGCCCCACGTATCGTAATTCGGAATCTTGATCCTGCCTTCCCAGAAGCTCTTGTTGTTCTCCTCGCAGGAGTACTCCATGATGTGCCAGTCCGTGCGCAGAGTGAACGTTCGTTCGTTCTTCCACTTCTCGGTAAACGCCTTCGGATCGTCGATGATTATGGTGTAGCTGATGTGCCCCAGATCGGGCCGCTTGAAGTACTCGATAACGTGCAACTGGTCGCTGTGCGGATGGCCGATGGTGTCGAGCCGCGTGCGGCCGTTGAAATTCGTCGTGTCCACCACCAGCGTGTCGCCCTCCCAATGGCCGACGGAATCGCCGAACCAAGTCGGGGTCGCGTTCTTATCATGCGGGTGCCCGTCCAACTGAAACACCTTAAACCAGGTGTTCTGCTCATACAGTAGGGAGAGATAGTCGTGGCTCTGCATGATCTGAATCGGGTCGGGAGAATTCATCGAGCGAACCAATCCGAAAGGAAGGCAGGCGCCAGTGTAATCTCCTTGCTCGGCCGAGTAGCCCTTCCAATTTTTCTCACCCAAAGCTGTGAACGGCAGCTTGCGCGGACCGCCACCGCGTCCTCCTCGACCGCCTTGCTTTCCTTTGGCGTCGTTTTTGCCGGCGTTCGCGGCCGGAGGGTTGGCGTTCGCGGCCGGAGGGTTCTCGAGCGGATACGCCTTGCCGTCGAGATCCGTGGCGTTAAGGCTCATGTCAGGGGTGTAGGGCCGCTGCCAAAGACCGCTGAAATCGGGATGGCCATCGGCTAGCTTCGGCGCCGGCCCTTCGGGAGGCTGATAGCCGCCGCCACGGCCCTGTCCAAAAGCAGGAACGGCGGCCAGGACGGCCGCCGCAGTGATGATCGAACCTATACAACGAATGCTCACGTTATGTCTCCTCGCGCTCCGGGGACACGCGCGGCGTCTGGCTGGCGCGCCCAACTCCGGAGCCTCTGAATATCGAACTACTGCTTTCCACCCTTCTCTTGCGATTCGGCAGACCCGGCGAAAAGTCTCCGGCCATCGGCGAGCTTCACCTGACTAGCGTTGCAAGTGTTGCTGGCGTCCTTGGCCAAGGCGCCGCTAATCGTCACCGTGTCGCCGCCCTTCAGCGAATCCCGCGTCCAGCCGTTGCGTACCAGCGAATTGGGCGCGCCGCCTTCACATTGCCAATGCACAACTTTGCCGCTTTCATCCTTCGCGTCGATGTAAATCCAAATATGAGGATTTAGCCACTCAACCTTGACGACAGTCCCGTTCAGTGTAACCGTCTTGCTGGCGTCATATTCCGCGGCGAACGAATGATGCGCCGCGAGCGGCATCGCACCAACTATAAACCCGATGGCTGCCATTGCAATTCCGAGTTTCGTTTTCATCACCTTACCTCCAGATCCTGTAAAGAATGGGAACGCACAGTCGCGATCACTGGAACGATAGCATGGCGGTGGCCCGGTGTCAACCAGGGTCTTGACCTCGGTGCGCGACGTGGCTGAGCCGCGACCAGAGGGAGCGGTCGCGCTGCGGACGGATCACGGACCTCGGGCGCACGACATAGAAGTGGAAATCAGGCCGCCTGGCGGCCTTCCCAATAGTCCTCAAAGCGACCGTTGAGGTGTTGGCAGCGTAGCGCCAAGATGGAGTTGGCGCCGCTGACGGTCCAGAACATCCCGGATTGCTTG